>VBLS01000039.1 GCA_005878635.1 Methanobacteriota archaeon
CCGGCGAGCTCGAATCCTTCGCCATCCGAGCCCTCGGGGAAGGCGCGAAGGTGCTCGGCCTCGTCGCCGCCGTCCTCGTCTTCCTCGTCCTTCCCGGAATTTACGGACTCACGTTCCGCAGGGTGCAGCGATGGCTCGGGCGTCGATCGCTCGTGATGGCCTTCTACGCCGTGACCTCTGCCGGGATCCTCCTCCTCGCGATTCTACCGCTCCTCGATGGAGGATTCTTCGGAACGAACACCTCGGCCGGCCCTTGGTTCGCCTCGTTCAGTCAGCTCGTTGGATCGCTCTTGTACGCGGCCGTGCTCGACTACTTCTTCGTCGACGTCTCCGCGCGATATCCGGAGGGATTCAGCCTGAGCCGCCGTCAGTTCCTCGTCGGGAGCGTCGGCGCCATCGTCCTCGCGGTCCTCGCCGTCTACGGGCTCGCCAGCCTTGCCGAGAAGAAAGGCCGCCTCGTCTTCGCGTCCATCGGCGAAATGTTCCTCAAGGAACGGACGCCGACCTCGGAATTCTACGTCGTGACGAAGAACGTGATCGATCCGACCGTCGACGAGGGTTCGTGGCGGCTCTCAATCGGCGGCCTGGTGGCGACCCCTGCGACGTACGACTATCCGCAGCTGCTGGCTCGATCCGATCCGTCAGATCCCGACCACGCCGACGAAATCGTCACGCTCGAATGCGTGAGCAACGAGGTCGGCGGCAACCTGATCAGCAACGCACGCTGGCAAGGGGTGCGCCTCGCCGCTCTCCTCCAGTCCGCGGGCCTCGATCCTGCCGCCGATTGGATCGTCTTCACATGCGCCGACGGATACACCGCCGCGATTCCGCGGGATCGCGCCCTGAACCCGAACGCGATCGTCGCGGTCCTGATGAACGACGCGCCCCTCACGACCGCCCACGGGTTTCCCGCCCGCATCATCGTCCCCGGATTGTACGGGATGTTCCACGCCAAATGGCTCACCAGGATCGAGGCCGTAAAAGGTGAATACCGCGGTTTCTGGCAGCAGAAAGGCTGGACGAACCAGGGACAGATTCACACGACGGCGATCATCGCGACGCCCCCGGACGGCATGGTCGTGAACGGGCGGGTCCATATTGGCGGCGTCGCCTTCGCGGGGGACCGCGGGATCTCTTTGGTCGAAGTGAGCACGGATGGTGGTTTGACCTGGAATGCTGCGACGCGGAACCCGACCCCGTCGAACCTCACTTGGGTCCTCTGGACCTACGATTGGACGCCGTCGCGGAGCGGGTCGTTTCGGATCGTCGCCCGGGCAGTCGATGGGATGGGCGGACCGGAAGATCCGAATTCCGCCCCGCCGTTCCCGAATGGCTCGTCCGGCTACGACTCGATCACATTGCTCGTCGGATGAGGGAATCCGATCTAGGGATTCTTCGCCGGACGAGAGCGGAGTCCGAAGACCAGTAGTGCCAATCCGACGAGGACCGTGCCCGTCCCAATCCAGATCCACAACGGATCGTTCGACATGAAGGATCCCAAGATCAGTCCGACGCCTTGGAGGGCCCACACCAAACCGGCCAGCGCGAGGAGGATTCCGAAAACCACCGCGATGACTCGCACGAAATTTGGGACTCGATGGCCACGCTTAAGCTTTGGCCAAGTACGTCCTCCGCCTCCGCCTCAGCCTCCCGTCACCACGAGGGTTTCATGTTCCCGGAAGCTCCGGTACAGCTCCTCTATCTCGTACGGCGGTGCGTGGCACGAGAGGTACCGCAGCCTCGTTCGACCCACGTTCCGGATGCCGTGGGTCGAGCCCGCGGGGAAGTACACCGCGGTGTCGGGGCCGAGGACTTTCTTCTCGTCCCCGGAAAGGACCTCGCCGCGGCCCTCGAGGATGTAGTACATCGATTCGACCGTGCGGTGTTCGTGCAGACGCGTGCTCCCTCCCGGCCGAATCTCGACCACGGTGATGATGAACTTGCGCGACCCGACGTTCGCCGGCGTGATGAGCTGATAGGAAAGGCTCCGGTCCCCCTTGAGCGCCTTCGCCTTCTTGCGTGGCACGATCTTCATTCGCCCGCCCCGGTCCGCAACGGGCGCCGGGCACTTGGAGTTTCCGGACTCGCGGCACGCACAAGGGTTAAAGGGACTCGGACGGGTTCGCCGCGGCCATGGCCCGCGTCGACGTGATCGCCTACACGCCGACCGAGTTCTTCGAAGAGAAGGACGTGACGATCGGTCGTTGCCGCGACCTCGTCGAGAAGTATGCTGTCACCTGGGTGAACGTCGTCGGCCTCGATGACCGGACGGCGGGGGAACTAGAGACCCTCTTCGGTGCCCACCCGCTCGCCCTCGACGACGCCCGGAACCAGGCGATGGCGCCGAAGGTGGACGTGTATGACGATATCGTGTTCATCATCGCTCGGGCGATCACGTGGACGGAGGAGATCGACACCGATCCGCTGTCCTTGTTCGTCGCGAAGAAGTTCCTGATCACGGTCCACGAGCAGGGATTCGCGCAACTGGAAGACGTCCGGATCCGCCTTCGAAAGAAGAATCCCAAGATGGTGAAGTCCGGCACGGACTTCCTCGCATATACGATCCTCAATGCGATCGTCGACTCCTATTTCCCGCAGCTCGACCGGTTCCAATCGATCCTCGACCAACTCGAGGAGGACATCATCGAGCAACCGAGTGGGCAGGGCATCTCGCGGCTCCATTCCCTCCGTTCCGACCTGGTGCGCCTTCGCAGCGCGTTGCGCCCGCAGCGCGAAATGTTCGCGGTCCTCGGCCGATTGGAGATCCCGGTCTTCCGAAACGAGACTCGAACCTACCTGCGGGACGTCCAGGAACACACGATCAGCGCCCTCGACACCCTCGACGCGAACCGCGAGACCGTGGCGAGCCTCATGGAGGTGCAGGCGACCTTGGCCTCGAACCAGATGAACGAGGTGATCAAGGTGCTGACGGTGATCTTCACGATCACCTTGCCAATCGCAATCGTCTCGAGCGCGTTCGGGATGAACGTGACGTTCTACGGTTTCAACCGGCCCGAGGGGTTCTACGTCGCCCTCGCGCTGATGGCCGTCCCGACCGTCCTCCTTTCGGTTTGGATGCATCGGAAGGGATGGCTCTAGTCCCTCGTCTCCGAGGAATAAATAGCGAGACGCCGATGGCCGCCGGGGGCGAGACGACGCCGTGGACCTACTCGGACGATTCCTACCGGGAGTACACCCGGACTACGTGGAACGAGGCGGCCGGACGATACGCGAAGATGCTCCGGAACCTAGAGCCGTACGGCTTCGACCTCCTCGCGCGGGTGGATCCGAAGGTCCGCGAACGGTGTCTCGACATCGCCACGGGTCCCGGCGAGCCGGCGATGAGCCTCGCTCGGATGGTGGGCCCCGATGGGAAGGTCGTCGGGATCGACCTGTCGGAGCAGATGGTGCAGCTGGCGACCCGGATCGCGTCCCAACGTCGCATCCCGTCCGTCGAGTTCCGGACGATGGACGCGGAGAAGATGGATTTCCCCGATGAGTCGTTCGACTTGGCGGTGAGCCGCTTCGGCTTCCAGATCTTCACGAACCCGGAGACTGTCGCACAAGAGACGCACCGCGTGCTCGCCCCGAAGGGGCGGATCGGGGTCGCGATCTGGAGCACGGCGGAGAAAGCGTCTGCGATCCACGCCGTCGTCGGCCCCATGCTCGAATTCGCCGAACCGGACGAGACCGGCTACCTGCCGACGCCGTACGAGCTCGGAGGCCCCGGCGAAATGATGAAGCTCCTCGAGGCCGCGGGATTCCACGAAGCGAAGGAAGGCCGAAAGACCCACACGATGTCGTTTAAGGATGCGGATGATTACATCGAGACGTTCGTCGAAGGCACTCCTCTCGGGCATTCGATTCGAGAGGAGGACCCCGACATCCAAGGAAAGATCCTCGCGCGGACGCGAGAGAATCTGAGGGAGTGGCGGACCCGCAATGGAATTCGGATTCCCTGCGAATGCGTCATCGCCACGGCTCGAAAGTGATCTCTTCACGCACGATCCCAAGGTTTGTCAAGGCGAGAAGCCCGTATTGACAAAGGCTCTTACCCCGTGCCATCGGCTTGAACCGCCAACGCCCACCCCCGGGCGGACGCAGGATGAGGATCGGATGGGAAAGAGCCGCGAGCGGCGAGATTCGAACGGGCCGGTGTTTCTGGTCATCTGGTGGATGTCGAAGAATCCGTATGCGGCCGTGTTCTCCAACCGGGTCGCCGCGGAGGCCGCCGCCAACGTGCGGAACGCGATCCTCGTGACGATGAAAGGACCTCGGACGATGGTTGAAGGGGTCGTCGACTGGTACCGGCGCGACGAAGAGGGCCGTCCGATGCCGGCCGAGTGGCGGGAGCTCATGGGGCAGGTCCATTCGCCTTGGCGCGCGAGGCCTCTTGCGAAGGGAGACGCGATCCAGACGGACCTCGTGGTCCCGCCCGCGTCCGCCGAGGCCTAGCGTCGCGACCCTCCGGACCTCGGTCTGACCCGGCTACTCCAAAAAGGAGTGGATTAGACGTTCGCGATCGGGAAGCAGAGGCCCTTTCTACCTTGCC
>VBLS01000102.1 GCA_005878635.1 Methanobacteriota archaeon
ACGAAGCTCCTGCGGCCGTACTTCGCCTTCGAGAAGGTCTTGCGGGGCCTCTTCGACATCACGACGGAACTTTTCGGCGTGCGGTACGAGCGCATCTCCGACGTCCCCGTGTGGCACGAGTCGGTCGAGACCTACGATGTTTACGAGGGCCCTCAGAGGATCGGCCGGTTCTACCTGGATCTCCATCCGCGGAAGGACAAGTACACACACGCGGCGGCCTCGATCTTGGTCCGAGGGACCCGCGAGACGGCGCTCCCACAGGCCGCCCTGATGTGCAACTTCCCCGATCCGAAGGATGGGCCGGCCCTCATGGAGTACCTGGAGGTCGAGACCCTGTTCCACGAGTTCGGGCACCTGCTCCACGCGATGTTCGGAGGTCACGGCCGCTGGATCAAGAACACGGACGACGGGATCGAGTGGGACTTCATCGAGGCCCCCTCCCAGATGCTCGAGGAGTGGATCCGAGATCCGCCGACGCTCCGCCGGTTCGCGCACCACCATGAGACGGGGGAACCGGTGCCGGCGGAATTCCTCTCGAAGCTCCGACGCGCGGATGCGGTGTCCCGGGGCCTCGACACGCAGCGACAGCTCGTCCTGGGGACCCTGTCCCTCGAATACTACGACCGGGACCCGGCGGCCCTCGAGACGACGGAATTGCTCGAGGCGACCTACCGGAGGTTCCCGTTGGTGCCGTTCCACCCCGGGACTCACTTCCAATGCAACTTCGGACACCTGAACGGCTACTCCGCGATCTATTACACGTACATGTGGTCCCTCGTCATCGCGAAGGACCTGTTCTCGAAGTTCCAGGAGGGGAAGACGATCTTGGACCCGACGGTCGCGCGGCGGTACCGCGAGACGGTCCTGGCTCCCGGGAGCCGCAAGCCCGCGGCGGAACTGATCGAGGACTTCCTCGGACGGCCGCTCTCCTTCGACGCCTTCGAGAACTGGCTGGACCGGGAAGGCCGCTAGCCCTTGGGAGCCCGGCCTTTCCGGGCCTTCATCGCCTGGAGGGTCTTCTCGAGTCCTTCCCGCACGGACGTCCGGGCGACGAAGCCAAGCGTTTCCTTCGCCCGCGTCACGTCGGCCCGGGAATGCAGGATGTCCCCGGGACGCGCTGGCTTGCGGGCGACTCGGATCGGCCGGTCCGTGATCTCCGATAGGATCCGGACCACGTCGTTCACGGTGAGGGCCTCGCCGCTCCCGAGGTTGATTACCTGTCCGTTGACCGGCTTCTCGCCGGCGAGCTCCAGCCCTTCGGCGATGTCGCCGACGTAGAGGAAGTCCCGCGTCTGTTCGCCGTCCCCGTAGATATCGATGGGTCGGTTCGCCGCGACCGCGGCGGCGAACTTCGCCATGACCCCGGCATAGGGAGCCGACGGATCCTGTCGCGGGCCGTAGGCGTTGAAGAGGCGCACCACCACGGTCTCCAACTTGGTCATGCCGCGGATTTCCTGGCAGGCGAATTCGCCGACCATCTTCGTCGTCGCGTACGGCGACGTCGGGGCCGGCCGCATCGACTCGACCTTGGGGGTTTCCGGCGAATCGCCGTAAACCGCGGCGCTCGAGATGAAGACGACCCGGGGAACGGAGGCATCGGCGGCGGCCTTCAGGACCCGGACGGTCCCCTCGACGTTCGTGCGCCAGTATTCGTCGGGATGGGCGACGCTCTCCGGGACCGACGTCTTGGCGGCGAGATGATAGACGATGTCGTGGCCCGCCATGACCTCGGGCAGGAGTTCCGACTGGAGGACGGAGGCTTTTTTCAAGCGGACCGTCCGCGGGGCCACGCTCAGGTTCCGCAGGGTCCCGGTCGAGAGGTCGTCGATTGTGGTGACCTCGTTGCGGTCGCCGAGTCGATCGACGAGATGGGAGCCGATGAAGCCCGCGCCTCCGGTGATGAGGATCCGCTTCCCCTTCATCGGATCGAAGCGACGGGGACGGGCGGCATAATGTTTCCGCTCCGTCCGGGGCTTGGTGCGCTAGTCGGTCCCCAGGCCCGCGAGCTTCACGCTGACGTCGTACAGGCGGCGGGCCGTGTAGGGATCCTGGGCCGCTCGGGAGGGAGGCTTCACCCGGCGGTCCGCGAAGTACTGTCCCGTCAGGGTGGACACGCTCGGCGACGCCACGAGGAACACCGGGGTCTCCGCGCCCTTCGCGGGGCTCTTGAAGAACATGCGAACGAACCGGAAGATGGCGGACGCCGTGCCTCCGAGGTTCGTCTTGATGACGCCGGGATGGCAGGCGTTGACCGTCACGCCGGTCCCGGCGAGGCGGCGCGCGAATTCGGCCGTGAAGAGGACCTGCGCGAGCTTCGACTGGCCGTACGCGCGAGGGCCCCGATACTTCGTCTCCCCCTGGAGGTCCTCGAAATGAATCGAGGCTCCCTTGTGCGCGGATGACGACACGTTCACGATCCGCGAGGGGGCGGAGGCGATCAAGAGGTCTAGGAGGAGATGGGACAGCAGGAAGCCGCTGAGGTAATTCACCGCGAACTGCTCCTCGAGTCCGTCGACCGTCGTCCTCCGTTCGTTCGTGTAGACGCCCGCGTTGTTCACGAGGGCATCGAGGCGGCCGTAGTCCTTCGTGAACTGATCGGCGAAGGCGATGATCGACGCTTGGCTCGCCAGGTCCACGAGCATCAAGGTGACATGGGGATTCTTGGATTGCTCGACGACCTCGCGCTGAGCGGCCTCGCCGCGGCCCTGATCGCGGCACGCCAGGACGACGGTGCCTCCGAGGCGGGCGAGGCCGGTGGCCGTCGCCTTCCCGATGCCCGAGCTGGCCCCGGTCACGATCCAGACGCGGTCTTCGATCCGCGTCGTCCCGATGGCGGCCATGGTCCCGTCCCCATCTGACCGGTTGCCTAAATCGGTTGCCCCATCCGACCGCGGATTGGATCCGAGACTTGGCGGGGCCTCAGAGTCAAATTCGAGAGCCGGGGGCAAGGTCTTTTAGTCCCCCGCCCGGGTCGGCTTCCGCCCGCCATGGTCGAAGCCGCCCAATGGTACTCCGCGATCTCGATTGTGAGCAGCTCGATCGCGCTCGCCATCTCCGCCTACGTCGTCCGCAAGATCCCGAACCGGCGGGCCGGGGACACGTTCGTCCTCGCGATGGTCTTCTTCGTCCTCGCGGGGAGCTTCGCGTACCTGCTCCGTACATCGACCTTGTACTACTACGAATCGAACTCCGGTCCCCTCGCGTACGCCCGCCTGTTCTACTTCTTCCACATGCTCGCCGTCGGCTTCACGGCCTCCTTCATCGGCCAATACTTCCTCGGTTTCGCGCTGATGCGGCGCCGCGTGGTGAACCTGTTCCTCCAGGTGTCGCTGCTGGTCGTCGCGGTCGGCGTCACCTTGCAAGTCAACACGGTCGGGAGCGACTACAGCGGCATCGGCGTCGTCGTGAAAGATGTCTGGGCGACCGGGAGCCTCGCCTTGTTCGCGACGATCTACATGTCCACGGCCCTCGCCGTCCTCCTCCGCACCCTGATCCGGAACAAGGATCCGATCGTCCGGAAGCAGACGGTCTTGATGACCGTCGGGGTCGTCGCCCACGGGGTCATGGCGGAGACGCACGCGGTCTCGCGGATCTTCCTGGCCCTCTATCTGCCGCCGGTCCTCACGATCACCGCCCTCACGATGGCGGCCTGCTTCGCCTTCGCGGTGTGGCGCTACCAGATGCTCGTCGTGACGCCGCGGAAGGAGGAACCGGTCGCTCTGCCGCGGCGTTTCGATCTCAAGGCCGGACGGGGGTACCTCTTCCGGGAGCGGAGGCCGAAGCTCGTGTTCCTCGCCCTCGCCGAGGCCGTGCGGCATGGTTCGATCGGCCTCATCGTCACCCGCCGCGCCCCGATCGAGGTGCGGGAGGACTACGACCTGCCCGCGACCGCGATCGTCTGGCTCACGTCGTCCCTCGGGCAAAACCGGCTGGCCCCGATGCCGCCGGAGACCCTGGAGCGGGCCATCCGCGACTTCGTCGCCGCCCAGCCCGCGGCGGTGATCGCCCTCGAGGGCGTCGAGTACATGGCGAACTACGTCGGGACGGAGCGGCTCGTCCGCTGCCTCCACACGGTGCGCGACCTGGCCACCTCCGGCGGCGGCGTCCTCCTCGTGAGCGCGGACCTCACCTCGCTCCAGGAGCCGGTCACGTCGATGTTGGAACGGGACTTCGAGCCCCTCGAATTGCCCGTGAAGAGCGGCCAGGCCGTCGAAGACGTGTTCGTGATCGATGCCGCCGGGGTGCTCCTGACTCATGCCTCGCGGGCCGAGGTGGCCGACACGGACCCCGACGTCATGGCGGGGATGCTCACCGCGATCATGAACTTCGCACGCGTCTCGTTCGCGGAAGGCTCGGACGAGCTCCGTCGCCTCGAGCTCGGCAAGAAGACGGTCGTGATCGAGCGGAGTCCGCGCTTCATCCTCGCGGTCGCGGTCGCCGGGCTCGCGCCGGCGGAAATGCGGGAGGAGATGCGGGCCTTCCTGGAGCGAGCGGAACGGCGATACGGCCCGCTGATGTCGAGTTGGTCCGGGGACGTCAGTGCAGTTGCCGGTTTGCAAGCAATGACGAGCCGATTGTTCCTCTGACGGTTGCCTCAAAAGAGTTCACCTTGAGGCGAAAGGGTCATTTTGAGGAACCGGGGTCGCAGGGACGTCATGGCTGTGGACGAGGAGGCCAAGACGGCGAGCGGACGCAAGGGGACCTCTCGACGGACCTTCGTCAAAGCGGCTCTCGCCGGAGGCGCGAGCGCGGCCGCCGTCGGGGTCGCATGGACCCAATTCCTGTCCCCGAAGAGTCAGTCTTCGGGCACTCCGCCCACGTTGACGCCGCCGCCCGTGACCCAGTACGGTTCGTATCTGGTGTGGTTCGATGCCGCAGCGGGGACGTTCCGTCGGAAGAACCTCGCGACCGGCCTCGATGAGGCCGCGGACGCGAACGCGGGACGCGTCGTGCAGGGGGCCGTCGATGGCCTGAATCCGACGGTCGGCGGGGAGATCTGGATCTCCAACGACGTCGACGCGGATGATGCGATCATCACGATCGCCAAGAACAACGTCTCGCTCGTCGCGCTGCGAGACCCTCCTCCGAAGTCCTGGGACACGCCGAGGCCGCACCTGCAGAAGATCCTGTACACCGGGAACGTCCGGGGAGGCTTGATCGAAGGGCTCCACTGCCGCGAGATCCAGTTCGACGGAAGCGGGAACCAGGAGTTGCTCGCATTGCGGGACGTCTCCATGCATCCCACGTCGGGACCGGACCGGCAAGGCCTGCGGTTCCTCGGCGGAGCCGGATACATCCAGTACGTGGAGATCCACAACCTGAAGATCGCGCTGTCCGGCAGCGGGGACAGCTACTCGGCCATCGAGTTCGGGAACTCGAACAGCGGCTCCGGGCACATCACCTTCACCGGGAACACGAGCCTCGAGACGGAGTACGACGCCTCCGGATCGCCCGTCGTGATCAAGATCTCCACCGGAGCCGAGACCGGCACCCCGATCCGTTTTGAGAACCTATCGATCGTGGAGCTCGGCTCGCGCAAGACCGGCACGGCGGTCCGGCCGATCCTCCTCCAGTCCCAGACGGAGATTCACAAAGGTCTCCGCCTCATGCACATCGATCGGCTCTTCTTCGAGCAACATTACACGTCGCCGCACACGATCGTGACGATCGAGCCGGCCACGGGGGCGGGCGCGTGTTGGTTCGTCCTGACGATCGACGAGCTCGTGATCTCGGACGAGATCGGGAAGACCGTGAACCTGATCGACAACCAGAACACGTCGTGGATGTCGAGGGAGCAGTTCCTCCGGGTGAACGGCGGATTCAAGGGCGGCGTCGGCACGGTTGCGATCGGGAATCCGAACCTCCATCAGTATTTCCGCCTCTACCTGGGCAGCCTCTCCGGGATCACGCCGTTTGGGAAGCTCACGACCCCGTTCTTCGACTCGGCGCCGAGTTCCTTCGTCGGCGCCGGGGGCACGAGCTCGACGCCGACGACGGGCGACTACGTCGTCAGCGTGACGCCCATCCTCGTCACCTCCACGGCCCCGTGGTCCCTCAAGGATTCCGCGGGGAATCTCATCGAGACGGTCCCGGCGGGCGAGGCGCGACACGTGCCCCTCGGGTATCGCGTCCAATTCCCCAGTGGGACGCCTTCGATCTTCGCGTGAGGCCGCGAGCCTACGAGGGGCCGCGGATGCCGCGCATCGCGAGGCGCACGTCGATCCACGTCATCTCCGGAGGCTCGACGTCCATTTGCCAGAGCAGCGCGATCA
>VBLS01000103.1 GCA_005878635.1 Methanobacteriota archaeon
TGGCCTCTCCGTTCATCGAGGAGAACGAGATCGAGACGATTGGCGACGCGGTCTATCCGCTCCCTCATCGTCTGAGCGCCGTCGGGAACAACGTCCTGTGCAACGACCACGGCGCGGTCGTCCATCCCGGTTACAACGACGAGGCGATGGCCCTCATCCAGGAGGTGCTCGGAGTGCCCGTCGTCCGCGGGACGATCGCAGGCATCCGGACGGTCGGCGCCGTCGCCGTCGCGACGAACAAAGGCGCGGTGTGCCATCCGCACGCGCGACCGGGGGAGATGGATCTCCTCAAGACGACGCTCCGCGTGCCGGTCATGATCACGACTGCGAATTATGGCGCCGCGCAGGTCGGTGCGTGCATCGTCGCGAACTCCCGCGGGGCCGTCGTCGGGGCGCGGACGACGCCCATCGAGCTCGGCCGGATCGAGGAGGGCCTCGGCCTCTTCTGAGATTGTCTGCGGCCGAACCGCTGACCAAGTTTGATATATCCCGGGACAGCTAAGGAAGGACGATGAAGATCCTCGTCCTCTGCGTGGACCGGGACGACGACATCGGGGTCAAGACGGGGATCAAGACCCCGCTCATCGGCCGGGAGGCGAACCTCAATGCCGCGACGAAACTCGGCCTCGCGGACCCCGAGGATTCCGACGTCAACGCGCTCCTGAGCGCCGTCTCGACCTACGACGGGTTGGTGCGGGACGGCCAGCTCGCGGAGATCGCCACGATCTGTGGGGACGTCCATGTCGGCACCTCGTCGGATCTCATCCTCGCGCAGCAGCTGGACCAGGTCCTCGAGCAGGTGCGGCCGGACCGCGTGTTCCTCGTCTCCGACGGCGCGGAGGACGAAGCCTTCGCCCCCATCGTGGGCTCCCGCGTCCGCGTGGACCACGTCCGCCGCGTGTACGTGCGGCAGACGCCGACGGCGGAGTCCCTCTACTACACCCTCGGCCGGCAGCTCAAGAACCCGAAGGTGCGGCGCAAGATCGTCGCGCCCCTCGGCTTCGTCCTGCTGCTCTTCGGCGCGATCTGGCTGGCGGTGCCCGGCGCCGCGGCGGCCCTCGTCCTCATCCTCGCGGGCCTGTACCTGCTCATGATCTCCCTCCCGTTCCAGAGCGTCGGCGACGTCCTCGACCGGGCCGGCGAGTTGTACAATCGGCTCCGGGACTCCGTCGCGTCGGGGAACCTGTCGATCTTCTTCAACGTCTCCGCGCTGATCCTCGTCCTCGTCGGCATCTCCTTCGGGGTCGACAGCGCGAGCCGCGTGGCCGAGCCGAGCTACGTCGTGAAGTTCCTCGCGGGAGCCCTCGCCTCGGTCTGGTTCTTCGTCCTCGGGCTGCTCCTGTTCGAAGGCGGAAAGGTGTTGACGGCCTACATGCAGCATGGCCGCGCGCCCCGCCACGCCCTCGCGGTCGCGGTCACCTTCATCGCGGTCGGCTTCATCGTCCTGGCGATGATCAACATCCTGGGCGTGCTGCTGGCGTCGTACAACCTCAACGCCGCTCTGTGGCCGATCTACCTGAGCATCGCACTGGCGATCTTCCTCGTCGTGACGGGCGGCCTGTCCTATCGGACGCGGGAACCCCGCTCGGAGACCGTCGAAGACGGGTAGCGCGCCTGAGGATTCGAATGGAATTCGAGAGCTGGGAGCCGTTCTATCTCCAGATCCTGAAGGATTTCGGGTTCCTGCGGCAGGCGGACGAAGAAGTCGCCCGGGAACTCGATGCGTCGCTAGGCGGGACAAGGGCCTCGGACCAGGAGCTGCGTTCTCTCTTCGAAGGAAAAGAGGTCACGGTCGCTGGCAACGGCCCGAACTTGGCAAGGGAAATCGAGGGGGCTCGCGGCGTCTTGGTGACGGCGGACGAGGCCACGACGGTCGCGATGGCCCGCGGTCGCATTCCTGCGGCCGTCGTCACGGACCTCGATGGGACGATGTCGGAACAGGTGAAGGCGAACGACGCGGGAGCGATCGTCCTCGTCCACGGCCATGGGGACAATGGCCCGGCGGTCCGCAAGTGGGCTCCGCTGTTCGCGGGCAAGACGGTGGCCACCACCCAATCGAGGCCCACCGGAGGGCTCCGCAATTTCGGCGGCTTCACGGATGGCGACCGGGCCGTCTTCCTCGCGGACCATTTTGGGGCGGCCCGCATCCACTTGGTCGGATTCGACTTCGAACACCCGAGTCCGAAAGACGCGGACCTCCGGACGAAGCAGCGCAAACTCGACTGGGCCTACATCCTGATCGGGAATCTGGAGCGCGACGACCTCGACCTATGAAGGCGCCGGCTTCGCGGCCTTGGCCATGCGCGCGCTCAAGATCGGCTCGCGGGCCGCGCGGACCTCGTCGACCCGGCGGACCGCGGTGTTGTGCGGGGCCGACCGGAGGACGTCCGGATCTTCGCCGACGATCTTCGTCAAGGCCTCGACGAACGCATCGAGCGTCTCCTTCGTCTCCGTCTCCGTCGGTTCGATCATCATGGCTTCCTCGACGAGGTGCGGGAAGTACACGGTCGGCGGGTGGTATCCGAAGTCCATGAGGCGCTTCGCGAGGTCGACCGTCCGGATGCCCTTCGTCGCCAGAGAGGCCGCGCTCGCGACGAACTCGTGTTTTCGGAGGCTGCCGAAGGGCACGTCGAGCACGCCTTGGAGCCGGTGCCGCACGTAGTTCGCGTTCAGCACGGCCC
This sequence comes from Methanobacteriota archaeon, assembly GCA_005878635.1. Classification (GTDB taxonomy): domain Archaea; phylum Thermoplasmatota; class Thermoplasmata; order RBG-16-68-12; family RBG-16-68-12; genus RBG-16-68-12. Next base: position 2,682 of record VBLS01000103.1, read on the forward strand.
GGTCGGAGACCTCCCGGAGGCCGTCGCCGCCCATCCGCAGGATGTAGGCGTACGCGCGGACGAGGAGGGCGAAGTTGCCGTACCACGCGCGGACCTTGCCGATCGACTTCGGCCGATCGTAGTCGAGGTGGTACCCGCGTCCATTCAGGGAGACGAGGGGGACCGGGAGGAACGGCTCGAGCGCCTTCTTCACCCCGACGGGACCCGCTCCGGGCCCGCCGCCTCCGTGCGGCGTCGTGAAGGTCTTGTGGAGGTTGAAATGGACAATGTCGAAGTTCATCTTGCCGGGAGAGGTCCGACCGAGGATCGCGTTGAAGTTGGCGCCGTCATAGTACAGGAGGCCGCCCGCGGCATGGACGACATCGGCGATCTCGAGGACATGCTCTTCGAAGATCCCGAGGGTGTTCGGATTCGTGAGCATGAACGCGAGGGTCTTGTCCCCCGCCGCGGACCCGAGGGCCTTCAGATCGACCCGGCCGTCCTTCGACGGAATCTCGACGATGTCGTACCCGAGCATGCCCGCGGACGCGAAGTTCGTCCCGTGGGCGGTGTCGGGCAGGATGACCTGGTTGCGCGTCTCCCCTCGGTCGCGATGATACGCGGAGGCGATGAGGAGACCCGTGTATTCCCCCTGAGCCCCGGCCGCGGGTTGCAACGTGACCGCGTCCATGCCGGCGATTTTCGCCAGGATCCCTTGCAGTTCGTAGAGGAGGCGCAGCGCCCCCTGGACCGTGGCCTCGTCTTGGTCCGGATGGATCCTCGCGACGGTCGGGAGGGCGGCGAGCTCTTCCGTGAACTTCGGGTTGAACTTCATCGTGCACGATCCGAGCGGATAGAATCCCGTGTCGATTCCGAAGTTCATCTGCGATAGTCGCGTGAAGTGCCGCACGACGTCGAATTCGGCGAGGTTCGGGATTGCGAGACCTACTCGCCGGAGCTTCGGGGGGACGAGCTCCGAGACGTCGATCGGCACCTCGGGAGCGGAGCGTTTCTCCATGAGGAGAGGCTCGTCCCAATACGCTTGGCGGAAGCTCACCGAAACGCCTCCAGCTCCGCAAGCAACCGGGCGACGGCCTCGAGCGTGTGGCGTCCCGTCGTCGCGAACAACGCGGAATCGCGGAGTTCCGGGAGCTGCCGGCCGAGCGGCAGGCCTCCGTGGACGCCTTTTTCTAGGAGGGCCCGGTGGACCGCGGGGTAGCCCTTCTTGTGCCGGACCACGAACTCGTTGAAATGCGCGCCGCGGAAGATCGGAGCCGTGAAGCCGGAAATCTTGTCGATCGACGCGGCGAGGCCGCGCGCCCGTCGGATGTTGTCCGCGGCGACGCGGCGCAGTCCGTTCGATCCGAGGACGGACAGGTAGGTGGCTGCGGCGACCGCGAGCAGCGATTCGTTCGTGCAGATGTTCGACATCGCCTTCTCCCGGCGGATGTGCTGCTCGCGCGTCTGCAAGGTCATGCAAAAGGCCCGGTGACCGTTCGCGTCGCGGGTGAGGCCGATGACTCGCCCCGGCATCTTCCGGATGTGCTCCTGACGACAAGCGAAGATCCCGAGTAGCGGGCCGCCGAAATTCATCGGCGTCCCGAGGGGCTGTCCCTCGCCAATCACGATGTCCGCCCCGAAGTCCCCCGGAGGACGCACGATCGCCTGCGCGATCGGATTGACGCCAACGACGAAGATCGCCTTCGTCGCGTCGCGGATCTCCTGCAGTTGCTCTTCGAAGCGACCGAAGAAGTTCGGGTTCTCGACATAGACGCCGCACACGTCGGAGCCCAGGGCCTCGTGGAGCTTTCCCAGGTCCAGCATCCCCGTCGCGCGGTCGTAGTCGACCTCCCGGACCTTGACGCCGGTCCCCACGAGGTAGTTCGCGAGGACGGCCCGCCGGTGGTGCCGCAGGGCCCGCGGGATCAGGAAGACCTTGCCGCCCTGGATCGACGTGTTCGCTGCGTCCATCCCCGTGAGCTCGCACATCAGGCTCTGGTATTCCCACAGCGCCTGGAGGAGGCCTTGGCTGATCTCCGGCTGGTATGGGGTATACGACGTGTAGAACTCGGACCGGGCGGTGATCGCGCGCACGCTCGCGGGGACGAAGTGGTCGAACGAGCCGCCGCCGAGGAACGTCGGCATATCGACGACGGTCTTGTTCGCCGCGAGCATGGAAGTGACGCGCGCGACGACGACGTCCTCCGGGAGTCCGTCCGGCAAGTCGAGCTTCGGGATTCGGACCGCGGCGGGGATGTCCGCGAAGAGGTCGTCGACGCTCTGCAGGCCGATCGCCCGGAGCATCTCGACCTCGTCCGAGGGCATGCGGTTGGCGCTGAGCCAGCGTTGGCACTTAAGGATTTGGCCGGGTCAAAGCCGATTGCGTCGGTGAGAACTCATTCGCCGATTTCAATGGGACGCCGTAGCTCTGGAAATCCCTGACGAGACGGAGTCCCGAGCCGGCTTGGAGGATCGCCGCGGACGCGAAGCCGATCGAGTCCTTGTATGCCTCGGTCGCCCGCACACCTTTGAGTTCCGCTACAACGAGGGAGAACAGCGTGCCATGGCCGACAACGGCCGCCGTGGAACCATCCAAGGTTTCGGCGATTTCCTCGAGGCACCGACGTCCTCGGATTGCCGCCTGTGCGAGGGACTCCTTGCTCGGCGGGACGAAATCCAAGTTCCCCCAGGCGCGCCGCTCGAGCGCCTTGTACTCCGGCTGCGGGATGCCGGATTCATCGGCGGCCCACTCCTTCAGGCAAGGGCGCTTCCGGATCCGGAGTCCGAACGAATTCGCGAGCAGGATCGCACTTTCAATGCTCCGGCGCAAAGGGCTCGCGAAGACGACGCTCGGACGTTTCGCGGGCCACGCCCGTGCCAGGTCCGTAATCTGCGACTCGCCGAAGGACGACAGAGGGGCCCGATCGAAATTGGACGTGTGGATAGGTCGGACGATCTCCCCATGCCGAACGAGCACGAGTGTCCCACTCATCCGTCGCAACCTCCCGAGGCCACCGCGACCACGCGGACTCGATCGCCCTCTGCCAAGGATTCGTCGACCGGGATCGGGAGGTCGCGTCGCACGAGGAGGTGCGCGTCGGGAGCGAGGCCGAGGGCTCGAAGGAGGTCCAGCCCCGTCGATTGCGGCCCCAGCTCCACCGATTGCTCTCGGCGTGCCGGGATTAACTCGGCGACGATCCGCATCCTCCGGTCCAGAGGTCGTACGGTCTTAAGAGTTCCCTCTCAATTTTCGCGGTTCGGAATGCTTATCCGAGTTGCCGTTCTCCCCAGAGGCGGCTGCCCAGGTCGCCTAGTCCGGTAGGGCGGCGGTCTCGAAAACCGCTGGGTTACCCCTCGCAGGTTCAAATCCTGCCCTGGGCGCTTCACCCATAGACCCGGGGCCAATTTCCGCATTATCGGTACGACCTATACTACGTGGCGCCTGTCCCCGCATGCCCGCCCTCGCGGGCGGGCACTTTCCCTTTTCGCGTCCATCTTGACGGGATGGCAACGTGCCGCACGCGGAATTGAAATCCTCTTGAACGAATCCCG
>VBLS01000104.1 GCA_005878635.1 Methanobacteriota archaeon
ACAGCGTCGTCAAGGGCTCCTACACCTTCGTCCCGACGGACATCTTCATCCCCGGCTGCCCGGTCCGACCGGAGGCCCTAATCGACGGATTCCTGAAACTCAGCGCGAAGATCAAGGCCGAGCGGAGCGGTTGGGTCCGGACGAAGAAGGGCCGCCTCGTCAGCGCGCGGGAAGGCCAGCTGATGGACATGCAGAAGGGCGAGTACACCTATGAAGTCCCGCAAGTCCGAAGCTGAGTCGCGGAAGAAGGTCGGCACGGTCGGCGGGATCGTCCGGCCGCTGATGGCGACGATCAAACAGACGCTCATCACGATGCCGGGGATCAACCGCCTCGTGCCGGGCGGTCGAAAGCCGGTCACTCATCTCTATCCCTACCAGAAGGTCGAACTTCCCCTCGCGTATCGGGGTCAGCACAGCATCGACTGGTTCAAGTGCATCGGTTGCGAGCTGTGCGCGAAGGTCTGTCCGAACGAGTGCATCTACTTCGAGTTCTACGAGGTCGAGCCGACGTCGGAGTACCTTCACCCTAGCCGCGCGCAGCTCGACGAGATGAAGAAGACGATTCGCCGTCCGGCCGTGGACGTCGGCCACTGCCTCTTTTGCGGGAACTGCATGGAGTACTGCCCGACGGACGCGTGGAACTTCACCCAAGAGTTCGAGCTGGCGGACTACGCCCGGGAGGACCTCTACTACAAAGCGGACGAACTCCGGATGCCGAAGGAAAACTCGGACAAGGAGATCGTCCTGATCAACCGCATTGGAGAGCACCCGATCCTCGAGGTCGACGTCTGCATCGGCTGCCGGAAATGCGAGCGGGAATGTCCCACGCGTTGCATCGACATGCTCGACGGGCCGAACGACCGGAAGGGGAAACCGATCGTTATTCCCGAGTTCGACTACACGAAGTGCATCGGCTGCCAGCAGTGCGTGGACGTCTGCCCCGTCGACTGTCTCCACATGGAGGAAATCGGGTACAAGGACCTCGAAGGTTTCTACCACATCAACCTCCAAGGGGAAGTCAAGCTCCTCGAAGAGCAAGTCGAGAAGTGACGGCGGCTCGAAGTGAGTCGATATTCCGATTGGAATTGCAAGGCTTTTATCCGAGCCGTCCTTCATGCGCTACCGATCGGATCGCCCGAGGACATTGATATGGTGAAGACGACTGTTGTCGGATCGTACCCGCGGATCGGTGACGCGTTCGAGGAACAGGCCCTGCGGAGGGGCCTGGCCCGTCTCGATCGGGGCGAAATCACCGAGGCGGACCTCCGGGCCGTGGAGCGAGACACGGTGAAGACCGTCCTCAAGGAGCAGAACGAGGCCGGGATCGACTTGGTCACCGACGGCCAGATTTCATGGTACGACAGCCAGAGTCACATCGCGGGCAAATTGGCGTCCATCGAGATCAACGGGCTCGTTCGATATTTCGACACGAACACGTACTATCGTCAACCCGTCGTCCGCGGGGCCGTCAGCCGAAAGGGACCTTTGATCGTCGACGAATGGAAGTTCGCCCAGGGGAGCTCGAAGGCTCTCGTCAAAGCGGTTCTCACCGGGCCCGTGACCCTTGCTTCCCTTTCGCTGGACAAACACTACGGAAACAAGAAGGCGCTCGCCGGGGACCTCAGCTCGGCGATCGGGGAAGAGGTCGGAGACCTCGTGAAGGCTGGCGCGTCCCACATCCAGATTGACGAACCGATTTTGACCCAACGTCCCGCAGACTTGAGCCTCGTCTCCGAAAGCCTCGATCGCATCCGGGGGCACAAAGCGAAGGCGACTTTGACGCTCTTCACCTTCTTCGGGGACGTCGCAAGGATCTACCAGGATCTCCAGGATGTGCCCGCCGACATCCTTGGCCTCGATCTGGTCCAAGGGGCCGCGACGTGGCCCGTCCTCGCGAAACACGGATCGTCGAAGCCTCTCGTCCTCGGGGTGATCGACGCGCGGAACACGAAGGAGGAAGATCCCGTGGCGGTCGCAACGAAGGTGTCGCAACTCAAGTCGGCGGTGGACCTCAAAACCTCGTACCTTTCCCCGTCCAACGGCCTGGAGTTCCTCCCGCGAGACCGCGCGCGGAGGAAGTTGAGGATCCTCCACGAAGCGGCGCGGGTCGTCGGGGTGGCGGCTTGACGGCGCTCTTGACGACGAGCGTCGGCTCGTTCCCTAAACCGGAGTATCTGACCCGCGCGCGCACCAAGGCCGCGAAGGGAGAGCTCTCCTCCGACGCGCTGAGGGACCTGGAGCAGAAAGCGACGAGCGAGTGGATCCGGTTCCAGGAAGAAATCGGCATCGACATCCTCGTCGACGGGGAACAGTACCGCGGCGACATGGCGACGTACTTCGCGGAAAACCTCGGAGGGACGGAGATTTCGGGCCTGGTCCGTTCGTACGGGAACCGTTACTACAAGAAACCGATTGTCGTCGGGGAGCTGAGGCGCCGTGGCCCGATCAGCGTCGATTGGTTTTCGTTCGCGCAATCCCAGACGGACCGGCCGGTCAAGGGAATGATCACAGGACCCTACACGATGATGGACTGGTCCTTCGACGAGTATTATGGATCCCGGACGGACGCCTGTCTCGCCTTCGCGAAGCTCCTCCACGAGGAGGCCGTCGCCCTCGAGGCCGCGGGGGCCAAGTACGTCCAGGTCGATGAGCCGGCCCTGTCGACCCGGTTCGACGAGCTCCCGCTCCTGGTCAAGGCGGTCGGCATCGTGACGAAGGGTCTCCGCGCGAGGACCGTCCTGCACACTTGCTACGGAAACTACAACGAGATTTTCGACTACTTCAACAAGCTCCCGGTCGACCAGCTCGACCTCGAGATGTCGAACTCGGGGCTCGACCTCCTGGAACGGTTCAAGCGGGAGCCGCTGAAGAAGGAGATCGCCTTCGGCGTCGTGGACGTCCACAGCCACGTGATCGAGCCCGAGGCGCTGATCCGCGAGCGGATCGAGAAAGCCCTCACCATCTTCCAGCCGGACAAGTTGTTCATCGATCCGGACTGCGGCCTGAAGACGCGGAGCGTCGACGAGGCGCGGGACAAGCTGCGGAACATGGTCGCCGCGACGCACGCCGTCCGCCAGGCCCACGGACTAACCTAGGACAAAGGTCAAGCCATCTGCCGACCATCAATGCAAGGAGGACAGGACGATGGGAGCGCCGGCCGACGTGCACCTGCACCGGGAAGCACCGTTGCGCCTCTTCACGGAGGACGAGGCGAACGCCCTCCTCCCTCAGATGGAAGAGATTTTCCTCCGACTCGACCCGAAACTCGCCCGCCTGCGGGACCTCCGGGAGCTCGTCGAGGACTCGGAAGCCTACTACGGGGAGGGCCTCGCCGGTGCGCCCGCCGGCGACCGCGAATCCTATGCAGAGCTGCTGCAAGAGCAGGCGGATCTCGATCGGTCCGTCCAGGCGGACATCGAATCCGTGTTGGCCCTCGGCTGCGAGGTCAAGGACATCCATCGGGGCCTGGTCGATTTCCCCGCTCGCCTCGGGAACGAGGTCGTGTACCTGTGCTGGCAACGCGGGGAGGACCGGGTCGGATGGTGGCACACCCTCGGCGGAGGCTTCGCCGGGAGGAAGCCGCTCTCTCCCCAATCGGAACGTTAATATCCCGCGGCCCGCGTAGGACGGGTGAAGGCGAGCATATGGCCACGAAGGAAGACGTGATCGGCGTCCTGAGGAAGTGCTACGACCCGGAGATCCCGATCAACATCTACGACCTGGGACTCGTCTACAACATCGACCTCAAGGACGAGGGGAAGGTCGACGTCAAGATGACGCTGACCGCCCCCGGATGCCCGGCCTCCGCGTACATCCATCAAGACGTGAAGCGGAAGCTCGAACAGCTCCAAGGCGTCAAGGAAGCGGTCGTGAACATCGTGTGGGACCCTCCGTGGACGCCCGAGATGATGTCCGAGACCGCGAAGAAGCAGTTCGGCTGGGGCATCTGAGTCGGCCGCCCCGATGCGACGTCGGCGCAAGTGGCAAATCTTGATATCCCCTGCGCCGCTTTCAGAAATCCAGCGGATTCGGGGTGGCCGTACACCTTGACTTTGAAGGTTGGGAAGGACTCGGACGCCCTCGTGCGGGCCTTGGGGGCCGTGGTCGAGGGCCTGACGTTTTACGATCTCGCGAATGCCGCGGTGGCGGAGATGCGGGTCAAGGTCGCCTTCGAGGAGCTCGGCCGTCGCAAGAAGGAGCAGCTCGCCAAGCTCGAGGCGGTCGCCGGCCCGAACGCCGCCCACGCGGCGGTGATGCCCGGGATCTATCCGCTGGATGCAGTCGCGAAAGTCGAATGCTACGTCTGCGGCTTCGTCGCGGACACGAAGGCGATGCCGAACCAGTGCCCGAGTTGCGGCGCCGCCCGGTACGCGTTCGAGAAGGAGATCGCCCTGACGAAGGCCTGGGAGATCGCCTCGGAGACGGAACGCCATTCCGCCGTCCTCTTTCGAGAGTCGGCCGCGCGCGCCGCCGGTCCGGCCCGGACCCTGCTCGAGGAGCTCGCGCGGGAAGACGAGGGCCAGGCGACCTTGGCGGACCGTCAGCTCGCGGAGCTGCGCACGTGATCGGGTAGGTGGGTCGAGTGCCGCGGCTCACGAAGATGCCTCCCATTCAGGAGGATGTCCACGCGTGTACGATGTGCGGGTACTGCGTCCCCGTGTGCCCGGCCTACCAGGAGGCCGGCTGGGAGGGCGCCTCGCCGCGCGGGCGCATCTTCGCCTTGCGGCAGTACGAGATGAGGGGACCCCTCGACCTGCTGCTCCGCCGCCACGTGAAGCCGGGCGAAGAGTTCGCCCGCAACGAGTGGGAGTGCACCGGGTGCGGGGCCTGCGAGGAGGTCTGTCCCGTCGATATCCCGTTCGACCGCCTCTGGGACGACGTCAAGGCGTGGATGGTCTCGTCCGGATACGCGAGGCCAGAACTGGAACCATACCTGGCGAATGTCCGGGCCACCCACAACCTGTACGGCGAGCCGGCGGCGAATCGGGCCGCCTGGCTTCCGCCCGAGACGGTGCAGTCCCCGACGCCGGAAGTCATCTACTGGGTCGGCTGCGCCGCGAGTTACAAGAAACAGCAGATCGCCCGGGCGATGGTCAAGATCCTGAACGCCGCGAAGGTCCCGTACCGGATCCTCGGCTCCGAGGAATGGTGCACCGGCGCGCCGCTCGCCCGGATGGGGTACGAGGACGTGACGAAGAAGGAGCTCATGCCGCACAACGTGCAGGCCGTCGAGGAGACCGGGGCCAAGGTCCTGGTCACGGCGTGCGCGGAGTGCTACCGGGCCTTCGCCCGGGACTACAAGCAATGGGGCGGGAACCCGCCCTTCAGCGTCTTCCACATCTCCCACTACGTCGAGAAACTGATCCGCGAAAAACGGATTGCCTTCACGAAGCCTCTCCCTCAAAAGGTCGCGTTCCACGACGCCTGCCACCTGTCTCGCGTCACGAAGGTCTACGAAGCACCTCGGCAGGCGCTCAAGTTCATCAAGGATCTGAAGGTCCTGGAGATCTTGCCGCACCATGAGGACGCCCTGTGTTCGGGGGCGGGCGGGGGTTTTCCCGCGGTATTCCCGGAGCAGGCGGCGCGCGTCGCCGAGCGACGCCTCGATGCCGCCGAGGACACGGGCGCCCCGTCCCTCGTCACGACATGCCCGCACGCGGAGTTGCATTTCGAGGACGTCGCGTCGAAACGGAACATGGCCCTGAGCATCGTCGACCTGGCCGAGATGCTCGCGAACGCCCTGTGAGGCGGCCGGTCCGACCTAGATCGTGAAGCTCAAACCGCACGAGCAGGAATGCTTCGCGTTCGGGTTCGTAATCTTGAACTGTCCGCCGAAGAGGTCCTCTTCCCACTCCAACTTCGAGCCTTTGAGGTACGTCATGCTCTTCGGGTCGACGAGGACCCGGACGTCCTGAGTCGAGACGACGAGGTCGGTCGTCCGCGGGGCATCCGCGAGGTCCATTCGGTACTGCATGCCGCTGCAGCCGCCGGCGATGATGCGCAGCCGGAGCGAGGCCTCGGGCCGACTCTCCTTTTGCTGCAACACCCGGATCCGCCGCACGGCGCTGTCCGTGACGACCAACGGGTGTTCCTCAGAGGCCATCATCGCGATCGCGTCTCCGAGTCGTTCGAAGGCCCGCCTTCGACTTAAGTCTTCCGGGGCCAGTGCCGTGTCGGAAGCGCCTGCTGGCCCGTCCGCTTCAATGTCCAATTCCTCACGACCAAAGATATATATAACAACGTTATAGTCTCTCATTCCGCTCCCCGAAAATGGGAGGCGTTCCCATGGTCTCGAAGAGTGTACTCCAGGAGCAAATGGCCAAGCAGGAGTACAAATACGGTTTCGTCGCCGACCTCGATGAGGACACGGTCCCGAAAGGCCTGAGCGAGGACGTCGTCCGGCTCATCTCCCGCAAGAAGAAGGAGCCGGAATGGATGACCGAGTGGAGGCTTCGGGCTTACCGACACTGGCTCACGATGAAGGAGCCGACCTGGTCGAACGTCCGGTACCCGCCGATCGACTACCAGAACATCATCTACTACGCGGCCCCGAAGCCGAAGAAGGAAGTCAAGAGCCTCGAGGATGTCGATCCGGAGATCCGGGCCCTCTACGCGA
>VBLS01000105.1 GCA_005878635.1 Methanobacteriota archaeon
TACCCGTTCCCGTCGTCATACGCCACGCCAATGGGAAGGGACCCCACTGGAATCGTCGTCACTACGATCGTCCCGGAAATCACGCTGACGGTGTTCGAGTTATAGTTCGCCACGTACACGTAGCCGTTCCCGCTGTCGTACGCCACGCCAACGGGCAATGTCCCGACCGCAACCGACGCCACGACCGTCGTTCCGTTGATCACGCTGACGTTGTTCGAGTTATAGTTCGCCACGTACACGTAGCCGTTCCCGCTGTCGTACCCGACGCCATAGGGCTGGTTCCCGACCGGAAGCGTCCCCACCACAGAGCCGCCCCATGCGTCGGGGGTAGGAGTGGAAGATGCGAGGCCATCGGTCGATTGATTCTCCGCCCCCCTCGTCCCGCCCAGGAACCCGGAGGGACTCGACAAGACCGCTGCGGCGACCAAGCTGCCAACCACGATCAGCCCCGCTACGACGAACGCCGGTAGGCTTCTCTCTGCCATCGATCCCCCACATCTAATCGAGAACTAGAGACAGTGTTTGCATTCTTTCACGCAATAATGAACCTATCCTCGCGAAGAGGGGGCATCGGTGTCTACGGACGCATTGTCTATCGTGTTCGCCGCTCACAAAAGAGAACGAGACGGATTTGGCGTGATCGCTCAGGTTTCTCCGTTGATATCGTTCGTGCCAGCGCGTCGTGGAATAATATGCTCCCGACGGAGAGTTCGGCCCCCAACCCTCGCTACCTAGCGGTCCTCCATAGGGGTATTCCACTGGCAACATTTGGGCCCTACGGCTTGGCCTTGGCGCTTAGTCGTTCCCAACACAGTCGGGTTGCACTAATTTTCGCGCGCACTTCGGGGGATGTCTAGAGGCGCATCTCCGGACAGCGGATCCTCAAGCGCCTGTAAACCGCGCATGCCATCCAAGAAAGCCAGCCCGTTGTTACACGGCGCAACTCCCGGGGCGGAATTACCGTTGACTTTGTTCACAGCCGCCATCAGACAGGAATCAGGTTTGCGGCAAGATCTCTCAGCATTTGAGTCGGTCGCGCCCTCGTCGAACTCTCTTCCCAGCCCGGAAAACCGCCCCATTGGAAACAAATCCGCAGGTAGTTCACGAACGTCGTATCGTGCCGTTCGTCCTCGAACGGGGCGTCAACAGCTGCGTTTGGAAGCCAAATCGCGTACGGCGGACCACCGCTAACGTTCTCCTTGTGTAGGGGATCTGGAGCCATGTCCAATCGGTACCGCCCACGGTACCAGTTGTCTTCATCGTAGGCCAAGATGTAGTCGCTTGGGTAAACCACTAGAGGATCGGGATAGGCATCAGGCCAATCCGGATGGGATCCGGTGAAGTCCACCGAACCTACGATTTCGTACCATGCGCAGACTGACAGCGGCAGAGGACCAACACGTGCCTCTAGGTCCGCGATTTGCTCAAGGACCTTTTCGCTAGGTGAAACGAGTGCCTGATCAGGATTCTTGAATTCGTACCCCACCGCAAGGAGCCGTTCCGACAGCCGCTCAACATTCGTTCGACATCTCCGCATGGTCTCCCGCGCCACCGCCGTGGCATCGGCCAACAGCGTTTCGCGGCGGATCGTCTCCCCCAGCTCAAGAAACTCCGCCCAGACTCGATTTCGATCCCCTGCGAGATATCGTTCCAGATACTGCCCTTGGCGCTTTGACTGGAGAGAAAGTGCGTACGCATAGGTCTGGTTCGGCGTGGCCCCGAGGACGCGCTGTCGCCGATGTATGGACACTCTTTCGTGACCAGGACCGCCCGCCTGCGGACCGGACGGAGCCGAAGGACGATTCACGAGAAGCGCCTCTGCAGAGAGTCCTAGCCGCATCCATCGTTGTTTCAAGTCAGGGGGGGCGGTGGCCGGGGGAGCGAGTTGAAGGCGGACCCGAGACGGTCGCCCGCCCCCCTGGGCCTCCTGCTGGAGGAAAGCGTTTAGCATCAGGTGTGCATGAATCTCGGGGAGGTCGATCGTGTTCCCGAGCGAGTGGTTGTAGTCGACCATTACCTCGACAATCTCTCGGCACGACCACTCGATATCTTGTCTTGTCACAGCTGATAAAGTAACGCCGCCAAATTCCTCGGCAATCGATTTCAGGGCCTTTGCCATTTTCTCCGGATCGCCGGCTTCGAAAGCTTCGATGAACTCGCGCTGGCGTGGGTGCACTGGAACCCCAGAGACAACCGGCACTCAGGTCGCTAGCAACCAATCTGAAGTCGACACAAGAAGGTTCTGGAAGCGACATACTCAACCCTTTCTCCGGATTGCTCCGCCGCCATCAGCGTGGTCTCCGTTCGGCGGCATCACGGCTCGCGAGAGTCGTCCCGGGAGTTAACCCGTACGGGGATGCTCCCGACGGGATTTGAACCCGTGTCAGAAGCTCGAGAGGCTTCTATCCTTGGCCACTAGACTACGGGAGCGCGAGGTCGCGCTAACGGCGGGACCGCCATAAAGGTTGCGCGGTCTTTCGCCAATCCGTGTCTCTGGGTCGGAGTGCGTTTCGTCGAGAGCGCCCTCGGAGCGAAGGTATTTCGTGCGGCGGAGGCGTTGCCGAGGCGTGAAAGTGGTGTACTGCGATCATTGCGCGGACATCTCAATCAAGTCGCGCTTCGAAAACGATGCGTGCACCTCGTGTGGACGTGACGCGCGCGTGGTCCCGCATACCCGGCCGTGGCAATACTTCGCCAGCACCGCGATCCTCCTCACCGCGACGGCGGTCCTCATCTTGGGGCCGACCGCCGACTGGACCGTCCGCGTCGCGATTTTCGGGAGCGCCTTCGCGGTCGCCCTCCTCCTGTCGGTGTGGTCGATCACCACGATGCGGTCCCGGATCTTGCAAAGGGCCCGCGCGGCCAATCCACCGGGGGCGAAGCCGTGAGGGTCGCCCTCGCCCAGCTCGATCCGACGGTCGGCGACAAGGCGAAGAACCTGAAGAAGCTGGAGGCCGCCGTCGCCTCGGCCCAAGCGGACCTGCTCCTCACGGGAGAGCTCTTCCTGTCCGGCTACATGGCCCGCGATGCCTTCGCCCACCTCGCGGAGCCGCTTGACGGCCCGGCGGTGAGGGCCGCGACATCGATCGCCCAGGAGCATTCGACCCACCTGATCTTCGGCATGCCGGAACGGGAGGAGGCGACGAAGCGCCTCTTCAATACCTCCGTACTCGTCGCCCCGGACGGAAAGGTCGCCGCTTACCGGAAAGTGTATCCCGCGAACTTCGGACCGTTCGAGGAGGGCCTCTATTTCGCACGGGGGGAGGACCTCACGATCGTGGACACGAAAATCGGGCGGATCGCCCTCCTGATCTGTTACGACTCGTTCTTCCCGGAGCTGGCGAAAGCCTACGCGATTGAGGGCGCTCAGCTGCTCGCCATCATCAGCGCCTCGCCGGCGACCTCGAAGCCGTTCTTCGACAAGATCCTCCCGGCGCGGGCGATCGAGAACGCGATGCCCCTCGTGTACACGAACCTGGTCGGGACGGAGCTGAACATCGTCTTCCAAGGCGGTACCCAAGCCATCGGACCTCGCGGAGAAACCCTCGGTCGCGCAGAGGATTTCGTCGAGTCGACGGTCCTCGCCGATGTCGACTTGCGGGACGTTTCGACTGCACGGACGTTCCGACCGACGCTTCGCGATACGCGGAAGGAATTCTGGGAACCGGTCGCTCCGACGATTCCGGTGCGTCGTGCGTGAGCAAGAAATCCAACCCGCTCAATCACGAGGCCCTCAAGGGTTTCGGGCTTTCGGTGCGACCCACTCCCTGAGGACGGAGGGCAACGCTTTCCGAGTCTCGATCCCGGCCCCAGCGCACCACGCCTCCAGGGTCGGGAGGACTTGCGGCTCAATCACGAGCCGATAAACGCAGACCGCACCGAACACCGCGGGGAAGAGGCGCACAGCCCAGAGGCCCAGGAGGAACAGCGCCGATTCGGAGCGTGACGAAGCCGGCGAGGATCGCGACGGCGCCGACGGGGCCGAGGGTCCGCTCGAACCACTCCGCGGGCCGAATGACTTCGCCGCGTCTCGGATTGACGAGTCGCAGGTCGAGCGCGTCGAGCAGCCACGCACCGGGGAGCAGGGAGGTCAGCAGACCGGCCAGGAGGAGAATCGGGAACGCCACCAAGCCGACCACGAGCTGACGAAGGTCGGCGGTCCCCTGGAGGAATAGAATCTCAGAAATCACGAGGACATCGATCGCGAAGGGGCCGATGGACATCAGGAGGGTGTCCCGCAGCCGGATCGGCTCCGAACCCGGGAGGCGCACATAGACGCCGCCCTTGCCGAAGACCTTCCGGTGGGCTTCGAACGCCCCTCGAGCGAGCGCCCGGGAGAACGCGGGGATGAGCCACAAGGCCACCGGGACCAGTGCGACCGCCAGGAAGTACGCGGGCGTCTCTCGGATTCCGACCCGTCGGCCCAAGACCGGGAGGAGCCCGTAGTGCAGAAGGAGCGCGACCCCGAGCACGACGACGAATCCGAGAACGTGGGCCCGACCCGCGCGGTCCATCGACCGCCCGCAAGCCGGAACACCATTTGGTCCTTCCGGAGGCAAGCCCCTACCGCGACCCCGCACGGCGAAGGTGATCTTCGATCGTTCGGACGAGGGCCTCGCCCATGGCCCGATACCCGGCGACGTCCGGATGGAGACCATCCGGGGTTCCCCGCAAGCGGTTCGTATCCCCGGGATCCGCGACGGCGGCGTGGGTATCGCAGAACAGGATCCCGAGGACCTTCGTCAGGTTCTCGATCCACGCATTGAGGGTGAGGATGTCTCCGGAGGAACGAGCCGTTGCCATGTTGTACGGGAGGACTGTGGCCGCGACCGGCACGATCCCGGCGTCGAGGATGTCCGCATACATCGCGGCGAGGTGACGCTCAACCGTCTCCGGTCGGTCGCCTCGGAAGATGTCGTTCACCCCCGCGAGGACGATCGCGTATGCCGGATGTACCCGGAGGACATCTCGTGGAAGCCGCGCCCGAATTTCCTCCGAGGTCTCGCCGTTGATCCCCCGGTTCAAGACCGTCCATTCGGGGTGCGATTGCATCATCCAGTGCGCGTATTGGCTCTCCGGATTCCCGTCCCCTCGCGGCGGCGCCTCGAGCGGAGAGCGAAAACCGGGAGTGCCCGCGGTCGTGGAATCCCCGAGGCCGACAATCGTCACGGACCCCTCTCGCATCGGGCGGCAATTGAGTTCCGGGTTAACATGTTAGCCCCGGCGGCACCGAACAAACTTAAACCCGGTTCACGACCATTCCGGACTGGGGGGCGGGAAAGTCCTCGAGCGGCTAATGCAACGGGCCCTCAATGCCGATCGCGCGGCGACGATCCATCCCAATCCGGCGCGGTCCCTTTTCTGGGGGCTCTTCTGCTTCTCGGTCCTCATGCTGTTCGTCGCGTGGGCGGGGATCGGAGAACTGGTCATTCCTCCGACGTCCGGACCCGGTGTCCGCCTGATCGACATGCCGGCCCCGCTGCTGGCTCTGAATGCGGCCCTATGCATCCTCCCCATCGCCGCTTTCCTCCTGATCTTGGCCGGGGTCTCGGGCATGATGCGTTTCATCCCGGCGGTCGGCCGGAGGCTGGTCTGGCGCGTCGGGAAGTACTACGTGACCGCGGTCAGGCTCGCGGCCTACATCGTCGTCGCCTATGTTTTGGTAATCCCCGTCCTCATCGTCGTGACGTTCCTCGCGTTTTCAGGGACCCCGCCGAGTGCCGCCATGGGGCTTGCCGCTGGACTCGTCGTCGGGGCGGTCCCCATCGCATTGGGGTGGTACCTGATGTTGCTCGCAGGCTGGTCCCTCTCGGCCGTCTCACGGAGGATGGAACGGCGTGCGGTCATTCTCGCGGTCATCTGGGCCGGCGCCTTCGCGGCGCTCCTCATCGCCGCCCAGGTCTTCGCGACCATTGTGATGGGATCCGCCGCGCTGAACTCGAACGCCGGGATTCCTCCCCGGGTCCCATGGGCCGACGCGGCTTCGGGCGTCGCGGGTTTCGCGGCGCTCATCGTCCTCACACTTGTCGCACGCCGCGTGACCCGTCGCGCCGACCAGCCGGGGACCGCGCCGATGGCAGAGACGGCGTGAAGAAACGCGCTCGGCCGGGCTTACAGGATCCGGGCACAAAGAACGCTTATGGCGGAACCGCCCGTTCCCGGTAGCATGGTCCGCCCGGTGAAACCGGGCCGCAAGAGAGACGGCCGCCTCGGCCCGCCCCAAGGCTATCCGAAGGACCCAGAGAAGTACGGCGATCCGGCGAACTGGAAGTATCCGGTGCACACCCCGTTCCACGCTCGCGCCGCGCGACGGTACTTCAACGAACCTCGGAACCGCGCGAAGTACACGCCGGAAGAGCAGGCGTACATCGACAAGAAGATCAACGAGGCGCTCGAGCGGTTCGGCGTCGCGGTCAAGATCAAAGGCGGCCAGATCGAGGACGAGGCGGGCACGATCCAGGCGGATGTGCCGATGAACAAGGACATCGACAAGATGACCTTCGAGGAACTCCTGCAGGTCTTCCTGGGGACGAACCGCTTGGCGTCCGCGAAGGCGATCGACCCGTCTCTGGTCTCCGTCGATAAGGAGACGGACACGCTCCTCGCGGGGCGCGTCAAGGAGTACTCGGTGCGAATTGATCGACAGGAGAAACGGGTCGAGCACGACTGCGTCGACTTCAAGACGAACCGGGCGACCGGTCGGCTCATGTGCAAGCATCTGGGGGCGTTCCTCATGCAGGTCCACCGCGGGAAGGCGACCCACCTCTGCCGCGACCTGTTGCGGGAACGAGACCACTGGACGTTCGAGTGACGTCTCCCAGGATCGTCGTCCCCGGCCAAAGCTTATGGTGTTTTCCGACCATCCACTCCGGGGGTCGTGGTGGTGGGGGTGAGGCTCGTGCGTCGGCGCGTGTTCGAGGTCTGTGGGGTTCTCGCGGTATTTGGGCTGATGGCGCTGGGGTCGCCTGCTTCCGCCATCACCTGGGGAAACATCGACACGACCCACCCGAACGTGGGCGCGATCCTCATTGTCCATGCGGACGGAAGCGTGGGTGAGTTCTGTTCTGGCACGCTCGTCTCGGCACGCGTCTTCCTGACCGCGGGCCACTGTACCGACGCGCTCACGGCGGCTGCATTCCCCGCGAGTCGGCTCCGGGTCAGCTTCGCGCCGAACGTGTACGCGGAGGGCGCGGTGCGTCTCGCGGTGAGCGGATACCACAACCATCCCGATTACAACTGGGGCCCGACGTCGAATCCGCACGACCTCGGCGTGATCATCCTCGAGAACGCGGTGGAGGGCGTCACCTTCGGTGTGCCCGCGTCCGTGGGCTATCTCGACGACCTCGCCGCAGCGGGCGATCTCAAGAGCGCGACCTTCATCAACGTCGGATATGGACTCAACCAAGACTTCGTGCTCACCGGAGACCGTCAGATTTCGACCTCGAGCTTCCGAAACCTGCACGAAGCATGGCTCTACATGTCGCAGAACATCCATCATGGAGATGGCGGCACGTGCTTCGGGGACTCCGGCGGGCCTACGTTCTTCGTCGATCCGTCGTCCCACGTCGAATACATCGTCGCGGTGACGAGCTGGGGCGACAGCGTGTGCAAGTCGACGAACAACAATTACCGCGTGGACCTGGAGAGTTCTCGGTCGTTCATCGACGACATGATCGCCCTGAACCCGTAGCCGATTGTCGGCCGCCTACAGGCGGCTGAAGTCCGCCTCGCGGTCTTTCTTCCTCGCCTCGCGCTCCTCCGCCTTCGGGAGCGGCGCGTCGCATCCGGGGCACGTACCTCCGGCGTCCACGCAGCCCTTGCACAGCCACGCTCCGCATGCGTGCCGTTCGACCCCGGGGGCGTGATGCGGGTCGCACTTCGCCGGGGGACCGTCGT
>VBLS01000106.1 GCA_005878635.1 Methanobacteriota archaeon
CGTCGGCGCGCTCGCGACGCCCTTTACGAACGTTACGATCAAGCTCCCCGCGGGACCGTTCCTCAACGACCCGCAAGGGATCCTGGGTCCCATCTGGCCGATCCTGTTCGTCGCGATCGCATGCGGAGCGATTTCGGGATGGCACAGTCTGGTCAGCAGTTCCTCGTCGTCGAAGCAGCTCGATATTGAAACGGACGCGCTTCCCGTCGGCGGCGGTGCGATGCTGTCGGAGGGCTTGCTGGCGCTCGCCTCCCTCATCGCTTACATGGTGCTGACTCCCCTCTTCGTGTTCGGCGATGGGAGCGCCGCGAACCCGGCCCATAGCAACATTGCCGCGTGGCCCGTCGGGGCGGCCGCCCTCGTGGCTCCGATCCTCGGCATCCAAGCGACGGCCGTGATTCTCACGACTTTCTTCGGGCTCGTCTTGGTCATTTATGCGCTAACAGTCCAAGCACTGGTGACTCGGTTCTTCCGTTTGGTCGCCGGGGAGACCTGGGGGGAAGGCCGGTTCCGCGCGCTCGGGAACAAGCACGTGGCCACGGCCGTCGGCCTCGGAGTCCCTTGGGCTTTCGCGGTCACGGGCAGCTGGTGGGCTTTGTGGCTCTATTTCGGCGGCGCGAATCAGCTCCTGGCCGGCCTTGCGATTATGTTGATCACGATCCATCTCGCGCGGGTACGCGCGCGATCTCGGTACTCGCTCGTCCCCGCCGTCTTCATGGTCATCACGACTCTGGCCGCACTCGTCTGGCAGACGGCGACGTTCGCGTATTCGGTCTGGGCCTATGTGCAGAACGACAAAACGTGGATCCTCCGGAACGTCCGCCCACCGATCCAGACGGATCCCAATCTCCTCTGGGCCGCGATCGTGATCAACGCCGTCTTCGTCATCATCGGTGCCGTCCTCTTCGCGGTGGGCCTATCTATGGCCGTTCGGCTGTTCCGTAGCTACTCCAAGAGTCTGGCGGAGGCACGGACGAAGGCCCCGGCCGCCGCCGATGGAGGGACGCCGGAAAGTAGCCGGCGCTAAACATCAACCTATTAGGACCCCGGCGCATCCCAACAGAGAGGAGCGGCAGATGGGCGACTCGAAGGAACCGCCGAGCGAGAAGACTCGGGCGAGGAAAGTCAAGGAAGGCGTGAAGGGCGTCTTCTACGGAATGGCGGCGCACGGCCACGTGACCGCCGCCCTGAGGACGCGGATGTACCTGGAACATTTGTTCATGTTCATCACCCTGGGCGACATGCTCGGGGTCCCGGTGATCCCTCCGTATTACTCGCTTAAGATCCTGCCCTACGCCGTCCCGAACATCAAGAGCTGGAAGCAACGCGTGTTCCGGGAGCGGGACTTCACGGACCAGGTCTTTTGAGGGTCGTCGATGGGCCTTTCCACCTACTTCGAGAAGAAGGGCGACGCAGGCATCGTGATCTTCGCGGGGAAAGGTGGCCTCGGGAAGACGACGTGCTCGGCGGGATTGAGCCACTACATGGCCTCGAAGCGGAAGCGGAAGGTGCTCTGCTTCTCGACGGACCCCCAGGCGAGCCTGAGCGACATCTTCGACCGGGACATTTTCGGGAAGGGACTCATTTCCGTCATCCCGCAGCTCGACGTCGTCGAAATTGACGCGGACCGGCGCGTGGCGGAATACCAGGAGCAGGTCAAGCAGAAAATCCGCACGATGTACGGCATGACCGACCTCCCGCCGGAGATCGAGGAATATATCGATTCGACGTCGGCGGAGCCGGCGATGTACGAGTCCGCCACGTACGACGCGATGGCGGACCTGGTGTCCACGAGCGGCCACGACCTCTACGTGTTCGACATGCCGCCGTTCGGCCACGGGGTCCGGATGATCGCGATGGCGGGGATCCTGAGCCAATGGGTCGGAAAGATCACGGAGGCCCGGGAGAAGGCCCAGGAGTACGAGGCCGTCGCCGCGACGCTGAAAGGGGGGAAGGTCTCCGAGGACGAGGTCTTGCGGGAGCTGCAGGAGATCCAGGCGAAGATCACTCGATTCACGGACCTCATGGTCGACCAGCGTCGGACATCGTTCTTCATGGTCCTGATCCCCGAGCGAATGGCGATCCTCGACACGGAACGCGCCTTGGAGATGTTCGATTCCCTGGGATTGCAGATGGCGGGGCTGATCGTGAACCAGGTGTATCCGAAAGAACTCGCGGACGCGAAGGGAGGGGAGGCGATGGACTTCCTCCGGAACCGGGCGCGGATGCAGCAGAAATACCTCGATGAGATCCGTTCGAAGTTCTCGGGAAAGGTGGTCGCGATGCTGCCGATGTATCCTCGGGAGCCGCGAGGCATGGACATGATCGAGAAGGTCTCGCAAGACCTCCTCTTCGGTCCCGCGCTGTGAGGAAGACCGATCATGACGACGATGCCCGAACTCTTGGCCCAGCGGCCTAAGATGCGGTACATCTTCACGGGAGGCAAGGGAGGCGTGGGGAAGACCGTCGCTGCCGCGGGACTCGCCCACCACTATGCCTCCCAGGGCGAACGGGTCCTCCTGGCCTCGCTGAATCCCGTGCATTCGCTCTCGAGCTTGTTCGGTCAGAGCCTCTCCGGGGGAAAGGTCGTCGAGGTGAAGGGCGCAAAGGGCGTCCACGCCGTCGAGGTCGAGACGTCCGAGGTGGTGGAGAGGTACCGCAACTCGATCCGCGGCCGCGTGAAGGAGTTCCTGAAGTGGGCGGACATTCCTCTCGACGCGAAGCCGTTCATCGAGATCGCGACGACGAATCCCGCCTTCGAGGAGAGCGCGATGTTCGATCGGATGGTCGATTACATCCTGAAGGAGGGCGAATCGTACGATCGCGTGATCTTCGACACCGCCGCGGTCGCGAACGCGGTCCGCCTCATCGGGCTGAGCAAGATCTACGGCCTGTGGCTCACGCGGATGATCGACTCGCGGAAGGAGGCGCTCAGCATGCGCGTCCAACTGTCCTTCCGCAAGGAACGGGTGATGGAGGAGGTGAAGAAGGATCCGCTCATGGCGGACCTGATGTCCATGAACGAGCGCTTCGACCAGGCGAAAGGGGTCCTCGTGGATCCGGAGTCGACGGCGTTCTTCTTCGTGACCCTGCCCCTGGCCCTGCCCATCGCGGTCGTGCGGCGCTTCATCGGCATGGTGCAGAAGTTCAACATCCCGATTGGAGGGGTGATCGTGAACGAAGTCTTACGCCCCGAAGTCGCCCTCCAAGAGGGAGCGGGAGAGTACCTCGCGAACAAGTACCACGAGCAGATCGGCTACATGAAGGTCCTCTACCGAGACCTGGGCCCCCTCGTGCGATCGTACATTCCGCTCTATTCGTCTGAAGTCGGTGGGGTCGACATGATCCGTCGAGTCTCTGAGGACATGATGTCGTACACGCCGCCTTTCGCCGCGCAACTCGCGGGCGCGGCATGAAACCGACGACGCGCGACCACGTCGTCGCCGCGACCCACTTCGTCCTGGGGCCGTCGAATTTTCTGGTCCTCCGCCTTCCGGAGAACTGGGACCTTCGCCTCGGTCGGGCGCCGATGGACGTGGACTACACGACGTACGTCGACGGCGTGCGATGGGCACAGGCCGGTCAGGCGTCGGCCATGCTCGTTGACTCCAAAGCTCGGCGGGGGATCGAGCTGACCGTGAAGACCTCCCGCGGTTCCATTCCGCCTCCGAAATTGGTCCAATCGCGACCGGGCCGTTGTCGGATCGGAGGCCATGACGCGACCTACGAACTCGGGACGGTCCACCTCGGCCTGTTTGGAACCAAGACCTATACCGTCCTCCACATCGCGTTCCGATGCGAAGAAACCCAACGACTCGTTGACTTGCGCTTCATGCACCGGGGGAGCGTGGAGATGCTCGAAGGCTTGCTCCCACCCCTCGAGAAGGCGCGTTGCCATTAGGTGACGAGTCGGTCCGCCAGGGCCCGAATCGCTGAGAGGCCCTTCTTTGGGTCCCCTTTGTCGACGGAGAGGGAGGCGGCGATTCCGGGAGGGCCTCCCGCGGTGACGTTGAGGGCCATGATGGAGGTCAACGACGTCGGTTCTAACGACCCTAGCAGACGCAGGACCCGGTCCGCATCGTCCGCGGCAAGGAGCACGGCGCGCTCGCCCACCGTGGCGCTCGACCAGTCGGATCGCGCGCGCCTTCGCCGTTGCCCGATCCGCGTAGCGGGGTCGACGAGCTCGAATCCCACCTTGGGACTCTTCCGGAGAGCGGCTTCCACCAGGGCGGCATCCCTTCGACCCTGCGCC
>VBLS01000107.1 GCA_005878635.1 Methanobacteriota archaeon
CGCCCGGGAAGATGTCCATCCGCTCGAGGAGCTTGTCATCGAGGACCCCCGCCTTCTTGAGGATCCTGCGCTCCTCGGTAATATCGTCCTTCGTCTCGGCCATGGTGCCTATAGAGAGGGCCTTGGTCCGTCTTAAACCAGTGCCCAGGTCCCTTTCGTCGTACGGTACGTTCGCCACGATTATGCGCTCCCGGGCCTTCCGAAGGGCCGATGGAGCCAACGAGTAGCCGATGGGCAGGCCGGTTCATCGGCATGACCTTCGCCCTCGGCGGAGTCGCGTGGGTGATCTTCGCGCTGCTGGTCCTCGGGAACGTCCTAGCGGGCACGGGCAATTACGCCCTCGGGCCCGCGTCGTCCCGCATTGTGGCCGGAGGCGGTGCAGGCAGCTGGTTCACGATGGGCATCCTCGCGTACCTGATCGTCGCGGTCGGAGGGACGGGCTTCACGGCGTTCTTCTATCAGCACATCGAGGGTACGATGGGCTCCGCCCTCGCGGGCGGAAGGAGCATCGGCGCCTGGATTCACCTCACGCTGGGAAGCCTCGGTTCCGCCGGAGCATCGTTGATCATGGCGTGGGGCGGCTTTCAGGCCGGCACCGCGCTCTTGACCACCGACGTGGGCGGCGGAGGACAAAATGTCCCGTACGTCCACACGAATATCCTGAGCCCGCTCGCCGCCCCGATCGCGGCCCTGATGGGAATCGCCCTGCTCGGCTATCTTGTCGGAGGGATCGTCTTGGCCTCCGGCTGGATGGGGGCCCGCAGAAAATCCAAGGGGTCCTAAGGCGCGGTCCGATTGGGGGCCGCCGGACGCGAAATCGCGGCGACGGTGCGCAAGGTCCCCACGGCGACACTCACCCCCATCGCCACCAAGGCGCCGAAGCCGCCGAAGGCAAGGACGACGGAGGTCCGAGGAAAGCCCGCGACGGCGAGGCCCGCCGAGAGTAGCACCAAGAGGAGCCCCAATGTCGCTAGAATCTCATGAGCCCGAACGCCGAGACGCCAGGGCCGAAGCCCTCCCGTCACGTACGGAAGCAGGATCTCGTGGATGACCCCGAGGATCTCGAACGCGGCGAATCCTAGGAGGACGATCCAGTCGTGGGCGGGGATCCATCGGCTCGTGTTTCCGGGGACCACCACCATGTAGAGGGCCAGGGCGGAACCGAGAACCAGCCAGCCACCGCCAAGGACGGAGAAGGCCGCTGCGGGGCGTCGCCGCGAGCTCCGACGCCATATCTCGAAGACCAGGCACGCGAACACGATGGATGCCATCGCTTCCGCAGCCGCAAACACCACCAGGAGCGCCCCGCGAGAATCGTCGGTCCCGGCGAACGGAAGTGCGAGGGCGACCCCGATAGGAGAGGGAATCGCGAGCGCGGCGAGGACGGAGACCCACCGCGCCGCGGGGACGACTTGCAAGAATCGCGGTAGGAGGTGGAGTACGAAACCGAACAGCGCGAGCGTGACGAAACCGCCGACATAGAGGTGGACGAAGGAGCCTCCGTAGCCAGCGAGGGCAGGGACCGACGGGGCGCCGCCGGGGGCAATCAACACAAGCCCCATGGAACCGAGGGGAAGGTACGCCCAGGCGGAACTTGTGATGAGGCGGGCGTCCCGATCGATGGAGGATAGAGCGTCGGTCCGCGATCCCCGCCGCGGGGCCGGCTTCCCCCATGTCCACGTCGCAGCGATCTGGACGACGAACCACACTGCGGCGATGAGCCACAACGCTCGACCGAAAACAGCCGACTGGGAGAGGGCGAGCAGCAGGACGACCGACGCGGTCGAAACCAGAATCTGCATCGACGCCAAGCAGGGACTTTGCAACTCGCGGCCGGAGAACAGCGGGACGAAATGGTCGGCGAGGCCGAAGATCGTGAGGCCGAGGAACCCGAACAGCGGCAGGTCGGTCGTCCACGCGACTCGAGAGAGGACCTCTAGGAGGCCGGAACTTCCGAGGCCGAGGGCCGCGGTCGAGAGGAGGGACGACCCGACCCACACGAGGAAGAACAGGATGCCGCCGACGATCGCGACCCGCGAGGCGAGGTAGCGCACCGGGCCGACCGGACCTCGCGGTGGGCCAAGAACGTTCTCGTGTCCCGGGGAGGCTCACGCGTCCATGTACCGGTAGAACTCGTAGGGCGAGGGCCGCAGCGAGGTCTGCAGGTGCTCGTCGAGCTTGAGCTCCTCGTACTTCTCGAGGAGGTCTTGCGGGAAGACGGTCTTCAGGAACATGTAGTCCGTCTGCAAGTGCTCGATCGACTCCTTCAGGGAGCCGGGCAACTCGCGGACCCCGTATTCCTTCCGCTTGCTCGCGCTGAGATGGTAAAGGTCCTCGTCGACAGGGTTCCCGGGATCGATCTTCCTCTTGACACCGTCCAAGCCGGCGCACAGCATCGCGGCGAACGATAGGTACGGGTTGCAGGCCGGGTCCGGCGTGCGATACTCGATGCGCTTCGCCGCCTCGATTCCCTGGTAGTACATGGGAATCCGGATGTTCGCGCTCCGATTGCGTTTCGACCAGGCAATGAACACGGGCGCCTCGTAGCCCGGGACAAGCCGTCGGTAGGAGTTCGTCGTCGGGTTCGTGAACGCGCACAGGCTGCGCGCATGGTCCATGAGCCCCCCGATGTAGTAGCGGCAAGTCTGGCTAATCTCCGCGTACTCGTCGTTCGGATCGTACATCATGTTCTTGCCGTTCGTCCAAAGGCTCTGGTGAACGTGCATGCCGCTCGCGTTGTCGCCGAAGATCGGCTTCGGCATGAACGTGGCCATCATCCCCATCTTGTGGGCGACCATCTTCATCACGTACCGATACGTGGCCACGTTGTCCGCCATCGGGACGAGTTCATCGTACCGCATGTCGATCTCGCACTGACCGGCGGTCGCGACTTCGTGGTGGTGTGCGTCGAGGGTCATCCCGAAGGATTCGATTAGGACGCGGCAGGCCTCGTTGCGGAAGTCCTGGAGGCTGTCCACGGGCGGGGCGGGATAATAGCCTTCTTTGAAACGAATCGGGAACTCCTTCCCTCCGCTGTCGTTCCACGGCGCCTCCCGCGAAACAATCTCATACCCGGCGCCGGACCACGGATTTCGCGCGGCGTCGGCGGACGGGAGCAGCCGGATCCCGTCAAACACGAAGAATTCGATTTCGGGTCCCCAATAGGTGGTATCGTAACCCTGGTCCGCGGCAAACTGAGCGGCCTTCTGAGCCATGTACCGGGAATCGCGGGTGAACCGCTCGTGGCTCCCGCCCTCGTAGACGTCGACGATGAAGCGCGCGGTCCGGTGCTCTCCTTCGTACCAAGGGAGGACCGCGAAGGTCGAGGGGTCCGGGTTCATGACCATGTCGGACTCGTGGATCTCCTTGAACCCTTTGATGGACGAGCCGTCCAGTTTCCCGATGCCACGCTTGAATTCTTCGTTGCCGAGGGACGTCGCAGGAATCGTGATGTGCTGAAGGGCTCCGAGGACGTCGACGAACTGCAGGTCGATCCAGCGAATCTTTTCCGTCTCAATCTGTTTCAGCACCGAAGCCACGGTCATCTTCTTCGTTTTCGCCGGTGTACTCTGAGCGATTGCCATCTCCTTGCCGCCTGAAACGGACCCAACAGCCCGTTTGATGTCCATGGCAGAATTGTGAACATATATAAACTATCAGTCCACCAAACCGTACAGACGGACGAAATATTGATGCTGAGCAAAACATTGTTCGATGCCCACGCACGCGACCTGCGCATCTGAATCAGTCGCTCGCCGGTTGAGGATCAAACCATGGCCACCTCGCCCCTTGACGACCTCGATGTCCGAATCCTCAGGCTCTTGAATGCAGACGCGAGGAAGTCCTTCCGTGAGATCGCGAAAGCGGTTGATGCGAGCCTCAGCACCGTTTCGAATCGCATCCGGAAGCTCGAGCAAGAAGGAATCATCACCGGCTATGCGCCGATCCTCGCCGAGTCGAGACTCGGATACGACGTCCTCGCGGTGGTCGGCGTCAAAATCCATAAGGGAAAGCTGTTGGACGTCCAGCGAAGAATCGCGAAGGACGACCGCGTCACCCACGTGTACGACGTCACGGGAGAATGGGATTCGATCGTCGTCGTCCGGTTGAAGAACACCCGCGAGCTCGACGCGTTCATCAAGAGGCTCGGTTCGATGGAGTACGTCGAGAACACCTATACGCAGGTCGTCCTGAATGTCGTGAAGGAGGAACGACGCGTCCTTCTATAGAATACGAGGATTGCCTACGCAACGTTTATCCTGCTTGGGCCGAATATTGTGGCTGGGGAGCGTGGAGGGAATGGCCGACCTCCTGAACTTCAATCCGAACCGCAAGCTCGAGTTCGACTCGGGCCGGCCC
>VBLS01000108.1:0-3904 GCA_005878635.1 Methanobacteriota archaeon
ATCCGGGACAGGAACGCCTCGAACATCCGCGGACGGCCCGTGATGAGGCGGGTCAGGTAGCCGCCGAGGAAGTACGCCAAGATCAGGGCCCAGGCGATCACGAGGACGAACTGAGAGGCCTCCGCGATCATCGCGACCACCCCGCGAGGCGAGCGGTTCCGACCCCCGAACGATGGCCCGACCTAGTCGAGCCCCCGGGCCTCGAGGGCTCTGCCGAGGAGTCCCTCTCGCAGAGCCTCGAAGCGACGGTCCGAACCTTCGCCATCCATGAATCCTTCTCCTGGGAAGCGGCCCGATGGATTCCCTGCCGACAACGACCCTTGGGGCGGCCGACGGTGCACCCCCAAGGCCATAATCAATGTTTCGCGTGGATTCCTGCGTGCTGTTGAGGAATCCCTCTCTTGAGCGTTGCGGGTACAGAGCCATAATAAACTTCGGAACCCTGCGCGTCGCGGATGGAGCCGTGGGACGTGACCATCGTCGGCGGCGGAGTCCTCGGGACCTCGATCGCCTACTGGCTCGCCCAGCAGTACGAGGGTCGCATCGCGGTCCTCGAGAAGGAGGTCGACGTCGCCGCGCACACGTCGCGGCGGAACACGGGCGTCGTCCATCGTCCCTTCTACTTGGATCCGGTCGGCCGCAAGGTCTTCGCACGGTGCGCCCAAGTCGCCTACGGTATGTGGAAGGCCTATGCCGCCGCTCGAGGCCTGCCGTGGCTCGAGATCTCCACCTTCGAGGTCGCCCTCCGCGAGGAGGACCAGGCGCGGCTCGAAAAGTACCGGCAATGGGGCCTGGCCAACGGCATGCGCGAGGACGAACTCGAGTTGCTGACCTCCTCCGACGTCCGCCGATACGAGCCGAACGTCCGATGCCACGGAGCGATCTGGTCGAAGACGGACACGGCGGTCGACTACCGCGAGTTCACGCAATCCGTGCGGGACGACGCCGAGGCGGCCGGGGCGAAGTTCCTCCTGGGAAGCGAGGTCGCCTCCGTCGACGTGGCCGGCGACCTGCTCGAGGTCCGCCTCGCCGCGCCCGAGGAGGAGCGCGTCTACATCGATCCGCGGAGGAAGATCTCTGTGCACGTCGGGCGCGGACGGGAAGCGCATCGCACGCGGTTCCTGATCAACTGTGCCGGCGGCAATTCGATCGACATCGCCCATCGCCTCGGCGTGGGACGCGAGTACACGGACCTTCATTTCCGCGGCGAGTACTGGGAGATCGACCCGGCGCACCATTACCTGTCGAGCCGGAACCTTTACACGGTGCCAAGGCACCCGGAGCTTCCGTTCCTCGATCCCCACTGGATCGTCCGCGTCGACGGCCGTCGGGAGATCGGGCCGAACGCCGTCCCCGTCTCAGGGCCGTACACGTACCGCGGCTTCTTCGACAGTCCGAAGGAGCTGTCGAGCAAACTCCTCGAGGTCCCGCTCCGCAACAAGCTCCGGCTCCTCGTGAACCCCGATTTTGTCGCGCTCGCGGCGGAGGAAGGGGCCTCTTCCGTCTCGAAGCGCGTCATGGCGAAGCGGGCGCAGGAATTCCTCCCGTCCCTGCGCGTCCAGTATCTCGTCCGGCCGGGGACCGCGGGCGTCCGCGCGAGCGTCGTCGATCGCAGCGGGAACTTCGTGAAGGAGGCGATCGAGTTGCCGGGCCCACATTCCTACCACATCACGAACTACAATTCGCCGGGGGCGACGGGCGCGCCCGCGTTCGCGGCGTGGACGGTCCAACGCCTCGCGCGCGCGGGCCATCTGGACCACCTGAAGGCCAAGGTCGCGAAGCCCGGCGGACTGTGGGATTTCGAGCACATCACGGAATCGATCGAAGCGCCCGCGGCCTCGTGAGAGGGCCACCGATTGCGGATGACGCAGGACCTCCGCGTTAACCTTAAACAAGGTTGCATTGCCCACCGTGGCGACTCCGTATGGCCATCACCGATTCGAGCCGCAGGCACGGTCACGGGACGGATCCGCTTCGCGTACCAGACGGCCCTCGATCGCGACTCGGCCTGGTAGGATCGCTTCCGATCACTCGTCGTCCTGTCCGACGACCCTCAACTGGCCTCGGATTTCCCCGCCGGGGAAGTCGCCCGGTCCCGAGTTCGGCGGCGCCATGCCGTCGTTCGTGTGGACGTTGACGTAGGCGTTGCCGCTCGTCACATTGTCGACGACGTCGGCGAGGCTCGTCCAACCGCAGGCGTTCCCTGCGTCGGGTCCCGTGAAGGAACTGCGGACGAGGACCCCTCGCACCGGCCCGCTCCCTGGAGTTCCCATGAACAACGTGACCCCGACCGGACCCGCGACGCCCGGCGCGCCGCAATGGATGTGCGCCGCGAAGACGTTCGAGATTTTGCTCACGAGGATCAGGTAGTCCACGCTCCCTCCGTCCATCGAGAAGAGCGCGAACCCTCTCGCGGGCGTGTCCCGCGGAGGCGTCTCGAACTTGCCTCGCATGATCGCCAACCAGATCGTGTCCTGATGGCCGCCTCGGTGGTCGCCGTCGTCATGGGCGGCGACCGTGGCGAGGGTCAGACTCAACAGGGCCGCTGCCACACACATTGCCATCGCGATTCGGAGTGCCCGCATGATTCCCCTCCTGGGAGCCGGCACCGCAGACCTACATCATTAACGCTTTGCCCAAATCGGAATCATTCTCAGGAATCGGAATGTTGTTCGGGCCGCCGCAGGGCGCGCAACCGGACCTTCGCGGGCATCCCGGCCGTCCACGCCTTCTCGAAGAACTCCAGGTGC
Organism: Methanobacteriota archaeon; assembly: GCA_005878635.1. GTDB lineage: Archaea > Thermoplasmatota > Thermoplasmata > RBG-16-68-12 > RBG-16-68-12 > RBG-16-68-12. Next base: position 2,751 of record VBLS01000108.1, read on the forward strand.
GCCTTCACGAAATCGGGACTGTTCGTCCAGAGGGCGGTCTCGCCGTCGCCACGAATCGTCCGTTCATCCTGGATCAGGAACGCCAGGATCGCTGTCCGATCCACGAGGATGAACCGGGCGCGCTGGTGCTCCACGTGGCGCAGCGGGACCTGCTCCGCGACGCGGGACATGAGGGCCGCGTTCGCCGCGTTGACGTCGGCCGCGATTCGGGATTTGACGCCCCGGCGCATCGCGGACAACAACGCCTCGTTGATCCCGGCCCGATAGGAACGCTGGAGCCCTTTCGTGGTCGTGAACGCGAGGACCTCCTCGTTGGCGCCCGCGACGAACTGCCGAAGGGTCCGATAGATCTGGGCCCGACCTTTGATCACCTGGAGGCGGACGGACGGCGGCTCGCGGGTGCGACCGGAGAGGCGAGGCCACGCCTCGACCAAGGCCTTGCGGACCTCCCCGAGCTCCTCGAGTTCGGAGCGCTTCTCGTCGGCGATCATCTCGAAGACGTCGTTCAAGGCCCGTGCGGCATAGCGGCGCGGTCGGTCGAGCGTCACCTCGACGAGGCCGCGGGCCTCGAGGCTCTCCAGGGCGCGGTAGGTCTGGACCCGGTTCACGCCGCTCACGCGGGCCACCTCGCCCGCGGTGGCGGCACCCGCCCGGGCCAGATTCACGAACACGAGGGCCTCGTACCGGCCGAGGCCAACCCGCTCGAGGGCGTCCGTGGCCTCGCTCAACTTCATGGCCGACAGATGCGAGCACGCCGGTATTAGCCCATTGTAACATGATTTGTTACAACTCGATGGCCGATCGCTCCCGGGAAGCGCGAGATTTGTTGCAGTCGATGTATCAAAACTACGGAACGGAGCGTACCGGGGGAGGGGGAGGAGGAAAGGAAAAGGGGAAAGAAAAAGACGCCGCCTAACGCCGTCCCGCTCAGCGGGTCGACGCGAGGCTCCAGACGGCTCCGGCGAGGAGGAGCAAGCCTGCGAACAGGCCGAGCTGCGTCGCCACGAGCACCACCATCGCCAGTCCGGCGATGGCGGCCACGATGGAGCCGTTCTGCACGTTCTGCTTCGACACGGCGTAGCCGATCAGGCCGAGGACGCCGAAGATGACCAGGTACGCCTGGTTGATCGACGCGGCCACGATCGCGCCTGCCT
>VBLS01000108.1:4043-11180 GCA_005878635.1 Methanobacteriota archaeon
CGACTTCGTGCGGGTCGCTTCCATTGTGCTTTCACCTCCTTGGCCCCGCCCCCCGGTATGAGGGGATATCCCTGTTGGGACGACTTGCGAACCACGGGTTCGACCTGATAAGGATGATGTGACTCCCGCTGTCACGAAAGCTACTACTAGCCCACCTCGACCGCGTGCCCGGACTGGTGCATAGGCATCATTATCAGAAATCGAAATACGCATCCCGATCGAAAATCGGAAGATGAGTATTATCAAAATCCGAAATAAATAAGTCGGGCCCGTAGGCTCGAAAGCGTCGGAACGATTCTTCAGTCGGGCCCCTTGTGGGTCGGGACTTGGATCATCACGGGAAGCAAGAGCGGAAGGGACACGTTGTGGGCGAGCATCCGATCCTGGGAATCCCGATCCGCGGGTCCGCCGGCGGTCCGCCGAGGCTCCGCATTCTCCGCCATCGCATCTTCGCCGCCGCTCGCGTATCGAAGGGAGAGCCGCAGGGCTTGGATCATCGTCTCCGGGCTGCCGAGGTCCAACATGACTTCGTCGGGTCGGAGTTGGACGCCGATGACCGGCTTGCCGTTCGTGACGAGCCGCTGGATCGCATCCGTGAGTTGCACCTCCCCATCCCGTCCCGGCTCGAGGTCCGACAGGGCGGTGAAGATGTCCTCCGTGAACATGTAGACGGGCATGATGGCATGATTACTCCGGGGCTTCGACGGCTTCTCGACCGCGGATCGAATCTTCAGGATCCCGGGCTCGAGCGGGTCGCCCTCGACGACTCCGTAGTGGTCCGGATGGGGCACGTCCCTCAGGAGGATCGTCGCGGACGCGCCATACTTCCGGTGGGCCTGGGCCAACCGCTCCAGGTAACCGTCTCCCTCGGAGAGGATGAACGTGTCCGCCGCCTGGACCAGGAACGGGCCTTTGATCACGGTGCGGCCTCGGAGGACGGCGTCGCCGAACCCGAGCGGCTCGGTCTGATTCAGGAACACCAGGTTCGAGGCTCGGATTTTCTCGTAGAGATCGGCCATGCTAGAAGGATTCTTCGCCCGTTTCTCCAGAACCTCCAGGAATCCGGAATCGGGGGAAAAGTGGTCTTCGATCGCGCGCTTGCCCCTCCCGACCACGAAGTAGAAGCTCCTCACGCCGGCCGTGTACAGCTGTTCGAAGATCGCCTGGACGAGGGGCTTCAACTGGAGGGCATCGTCCCCGTTGTGGGCGATGATCGGCAGCATCTCCTTCGGGATTTCTTTGGAGAAGGGGAGGAGTCGGGTGCCGATCCCGCCCGCGGTGATCAAGGCGGGATACGACTCGAGGCTGGCCGAAGACGGTGCGTCGGCCGAGCTCGTCGCTATCCGATTTGATAATATGTGCGTATTCTCCACACCCCACGTTTTGGCCTCGTGAACAGGGAGGCGCCTCACGTCAACGCCATGTTTTCAACTTGGATAAAAATTGGAATTCGCGTTGCGCTTTGAGCACATCCGAATACGCGGGGACCAAAGACGACTTCCTCGCTCCCGCGAAGGACGGAAATGATGCAGCGAAGAGATTCCGTCGGAACCTTATTACGCCACGTCGTGTCTCAGTCCAGCTAACGGAAGAGGGGGAAGGATGGACCGCGTGCTCATCACCGGAGGCAATGGCTTCATTGGCAGCCATTTGGCGGAGCAACTCGTCGATCAAGGCGCTCAAGTCACCCTGTTTGACACGCACTTCAATTCCAATACGGCCCATCTGAGCTGCAGAAAAATCCGAGGCGACGTCCGCCACTATTCACGTATCAGGCAGGCCGTCGTCGGACAGGACGCGGTCTTCCACTTCGCCGCCGTCTCTCGAGTCGCCTGGGGGCAGCTGGACCCGTACGCTTGCTGGAAGACGAACCAACTCGGAACGTTGAACGTCCTGGAGGCCTGTCGGAAGGCGAAGTCGAGCCCCGTTCTCTTCTACGCCTCGAGCCGCGAGGTGTACGGGGAGCCGAAGTATTTCCCGGTCGACGAGGCCCACCCCAAGATGCCCCTCTCCATCTACGGCATGACGAAGTTGTGCGCCGAACGAGCGTGCCGTTCCTATGCGGACCCATCTCTCTCCCGCCCGATTAAGTCCGTCATCTTTCGCTTCTCGAACGTGTATGGCAGCGAAAGAGACCTCCCCGAGCGGGTGATCCCGAAATTCATGCGGAAGGCGCTCCAAGGCGAGAACATCACTCTGTATGGCGGCGAGCAGGTCCTCGACTTCACGTTCATCGACGACACGATCCAAGGGATCCTCCGAGCGTATGCCGCGAGCATGGACGGGGGGAAGGATCTCCTCGGTCAGGAATTCCACTTCGTCACCGGACGAGGCGTGTCCGTTTCGGACCTGGCCGGCATGATCGTCGCGTTGACCGATTCGCCGGCACAAATTATCCACGGGTACGCGAACAACTTCGATGTGCGGAAGTTCGTGGGGAATCCGGCAAAGTCCCACAAGTTGCTCGGCTACAAGGCGAAGGTTACCCTGGAGGAAGGGCTGAAACGCCTCCGGGACCGAACGTTGTCATCCGACGTCAAGACGGTAGAGTCCGCAGATAGGACGGCCTCGATCGGGGCCTGAAAAGGCTCGCGGATCCACTCGCTTTCCTGCTCGTCGGCGCTCCTACCGATTTTTGCTGATCTGCCTATAGCTGATGAGCGTGATCCGCCGCTCGGCCAACGTACGGCGTATGCGAGGGTCGCACAGGGTGCGTAGCTCGGCTTCCCGCTCTTCCCGATAGCTTGTGACGTGGCTTTCATCTACATAGCCCGGGTGACAGCTCAGCTCGGAGATGCCGTCCCCGATCTCCGACCCGATAATCTGCTCCAGGTTCTCAACGCTGACTTGCTCCAGGTGCGTCTGACCGTCCCATTGACCGTAAAATTTCGAGACATACCGCACGGGCGAGTGTTCCCGCAGCGGCAGGTCGTGCTCGCGCGCGAGTTCGAGAAAGTGCGGCAGCGCTCCCGGATGCCGATGCACATTGTGGTGCGAGTCGATATGCGTGGGCGGACGTCCCACGAGCGATTCGAACCGTCGGAATTGCCGCTGCAATGACTCGCGGACTCCCTGCGAATCCGCGGAGGCTTTGTCCAATTCGTCGCCGAGGTCCGCGTGCAATCCCACGCTCAACTCGGGGAGGCCCGCCGCCATCCGGGCCGCTTCGTCGGCACCGGGCGCGTCGACAAGCAAGCTCGCGCTCGTCAGAATCCCGTGCAGATGAGCCTCCCTGATGCCGCGATTGACGCCGGAGCTCGCGCCGAAGTCATCTCCGTTCACAATCAGATATTTCATGACGTCACAAGACCCTGGTTCCGGTCAACGCCTCCCTGCCGTTCCGCCTTGGCTCATCCGGGCCCAGGGCGTGGCTCAGGATCTTTGCCGCGGTCTTCTTAGCGTCGAAATAGGCCTCGGCCAGTCTTCGCGCCGCCGCGCAGTGGTGCTCGTAATCGGCGTTGATCGCGTCGAACGCCCGGGCCGCCTCCTCCGGCGTCGTGAAACGGAACATTCCCTCGCCATTCGGGAGGAACTCGCTCGGACCGGTGTCCTGGACCACAACCGGTTTGCCGCTCGCCAAGTAGCACGCCGTCCGGTCGCTCACCCATGCATTCTGAAACTCGATGCAGGAACGCTTGACGCAGCTGAACTCGCCGCGAGACCGCTGGATGTAGGCCTGGTACATCTCGGGGGTCGCGGCCACCTCCCGCGACCGACGGATCCGCCAACCGCGCCTCTCCATTTCCTTTCGCTCCGCCAGGTCTCTCTTGCCCTTCAGAAACAGGGCCAGCTCCAGAGGCTGCGACGTGAGTCGAGGCAGATCCGCGTATTCGAGAAACGCGACGCGTTTCGTGTTCTCATATTGCTCGGCCCCATCCACGATCCAATCGGACGAATCCCAGATGGAGACCGTCGTGAACGCTTCGCATCCTGGGTCGTACCGGTAGGGCCAATCGTCCAAAGAGACGGGCGGCCGAATGGGGATCCAGGTGACGCCGCAATCGGGGATCCTCCCGCCCGGCCGGCCCACGTTCTCGCCGATCGTGAAGTACACGTCATGTCGCGGGACGGCCAGCTGGCCTCGCGTCATCCAGAATTGGAGCAAGCCCGGATCGATATCCACGAGCGCGGTACGTCGAAGACGTGCGAGCAAGGCGGGGCTAATCGCATAGTGGAAGTTCAGCAGTAAGTCCGCCCGATCAAAGACGGCTTCCGCCTCCTCGCGGTTCGCATCGACGTAGCGCGTCGGCAACTCGGAAGGAGGCGTCTCGGCATCCGTTCGGAAGACGAAAAATTTGGCGCCGAGCCCGTATCGTTGCATCCGCTCGCGGAACGTGGCCAACGCCTCGGCGTCCCGATCGGCACGGCCCGTGGTTCGAAAGCCTTCCAACCAGTAGACGTCGCAACCGAGTTGGCGCAGCCCGAGGACGTATTGGAGGTAGACCCAGAAATGGCCTCCGCCCTCCGCGAAGCCGGCCGTATTGTAGGCGGCGAGGACGACGGTCGGCATCCTCATTCCTTCGGGTCGCCCTCGGAGTCGGCCGGAGGCAAGGGCATGGGAGGCGGGAGGACGGGTCCTCCACCTCCGCGAGCGCGGCCGCCCCCCACTCCGCCTTGTCCGTGACGAGGGCAATCGCGGGCCAGATGATCCGGTTCGCGAAGCGAGCGTATTCGGCGGTCTCGAACAGGGCGTTCAAGTTGTCCGGCGTCGGCAGCTCCCACCCGCTTTCCTCCACCGCGTTGCGGTAGAATTCCAGGATGGACGGTCGTCGTTCCGACGGGAAGCGCAGGAGGAAGGTGGAGAGGTCGTAGCTGAACGGGCCGACCCCAACGTAGTCCCAGTCGATCAGGCGCAGGCTCAGACCGTGCGGACCCGGAGTGACGAAGACGTTCTCGGCCCAAAGGTCGCCATGGAGCAACGTCTCGGGTCCTCCCCACTCTTCGACGAGCCGTCGCCGGTCGGGAAGCTCCCGACGAAGGGCGTCGAGACGCCGCAGCAGTCGGTTGCGCAAGGATTCGTGAATCGGGCCGGCAGTCCAAGCGTCGAGCGCGTAGATGGCGTCTCGCACATTCGACTCGAAGAAATGCATCCCGAGGTCACCGCCGTGAAGCCGGACTTCTCCCAACAACGCGTGACCGGCGAACCGAGTGTGGAGTCGGGCGATCTGTTCTACGGACGCCTGGACTGCTTCGGCGCTGGCGTGCCGCGGATCCAGCTCGTGCGGGCCGAGATCGTCGTACACATGCCAAACGCACGCGCCGTGGGGGTCGGCGACGCTGCCTGCCAACGGCGGCCCCAGGTCGCCCAAACCGACTGCGGGCAGCCATCGTTTGACCGCCAGTTCGATTCGCCCGGCGGTCGCGGGACTCAAGCGTTTGGCGATCAGAGTGCCAGGCTGGCCGTCGACGGCGAATCGGAGGCGGAACACGCGCCGGGTCTCCGGCTTCAACTCGGAGTGGCCGACGAACCGTCCCGTCGCGGACGCACCTCCAAGTAGCTCTTGCACCAAGCCGCGGAGTTCGGGTACGCCTGGCTGCCCATAACCGTCCAGGAGTTGGTCGAGGCCCTCAATCATGGGGCCCATCTCGCGAGGGCAGGATCTCCCGCGTCAAGCGACCACCCATCGGGCTCGGCTTCAGTGAACGCAACCATCTTGGCCCGTCGTAATCAGGATGAGGTTTTGATATAACCGGATGAGGTTTCATTGTGTTTATATGTAGCCGCAACCTCTTGATAAGCGACGACCGTCCGTCAGGCCAATAGATGACTCTCTCCGAAACGACACCGGAGGTTCGGACCCCCCGAACCACGGTCGTGGGGCGTCCCACCGTCCGAGGGAAGTTCCTCTTCCTGGGCGGCGAGAAGTTCTGGGTTCGCGGCATCAGCTATGGGACCTTCTACATGGACGAAAACCGGCAGGAGCGTCTCGTGCCGGACACGGTGGAGAAGGACTTTTCGGAGATGGCGGCACGCGGCTTCAACGTCGTGCGGGTCTACACCGCGCCGCCTCCTTGGCTCTTGGACGCGGCCTTGAAACATGGGCTCCGGGTCATGATCGGACTCAACTGGGGCGAGCACATGGCCTTCCTGGACGAGCCGGGCCGGATCGCGGAGATCGAGGAGCGAATCCGGACCTGGATTCGATCGTGCGCGGGCCACCCCGCCGTGTTCTGCTACATCATCGGCAATGAGATCCCCGCGTCGATCGTCCGATGGCACGGACGACGTCGCGTCGAAAAATTCATCGAACGCTTGTACCGGATTGCCAAGGAGGAAGATCCGGATGCTCTCGTCACGTACGTGAATTACCCCTCGACCGAATACCTGCGCCTTCCATTCCTCGACTTTTTCTGCTTCAACGTCTACCTCGAATCCCGGGATTCCTTCGAGGACTACCTCTCGCGGTTGCACAGTCTGAGCGAAGACCGTCCCGTCCTCCTCACGGAGATCGGGCTGGACAGCCTGCGCGGGGGGGAAGAGCGACAGGCGATGATGCTCGAGTCGCAGATCGCGTCGGCGTTTCACCGCGGCTGCGTCGGCGTCATCGTCTTCGCTTGGACGGATGAATGGTACCATGGGAAGTATCGGGTCGAGGATTGGGCGTTCGGCTTGACGACCCGCGAGCGGACGCCGAAGCCCGCCCTTCCGGCCGTGGCGAAAGCCTTCGCAGAGGGGCCTTTTCCCTCCGACCTCCGATGGCCGAAGATCTCGGTCGTCGTGTGCACCTACAACGGTGCCTCGACGATCCGCGACACGTTGGAGGCCTTGCGCGATTTGGACTATCCCTCCTTTGAAGTGATCGTCGTGAACGACGGGTCCACGGACGAGACCGCGAAGATCGCCTCAGACTATCCGTACCGGATCATCAGCGAGGAGAACCAAGGCCTCAGTCGGGCGCGCAACACCGGGATCGCCGCGGCCACGGGAGAGATCGTGGCCTTCATCGACGACGACGCATACCCAGACCCTCACTGGTTGCGGTTTCTTGCACTTTCCTTCATGGAAGGCAAGTACGCCGCGGTGGGCGGCCCGAACCTCGCCCCGATGACGGACGGCTGGAGGGCCGACGCGATCGCGAACGCGCCCGGCGGGCCGAACGCGGTCCTGATTTCCGATCGAATCGCCGAGCACATCCC
>VBLS01000109.1 GCA_005878635.1 Methanobacteriota archaeon
GTCTTGTCATCGAGGCCACGCTGGGCCTCTTCCACGGAGGAGGCTTGGCGATCGATTTCCGCGGCCCGCTGCCGCAACGCGGCCTCCTGGTCCGCGATCGTCTTCTCGCGGGAGACGAATTCGGTCTCCCGGTCCTCGAACGAACGGCGCTGGCCTTGGAACTGCTTGTCGATCCGCGTCGCATTTTCGTAGCGCTCGCGGAGCTGGCTCTCCAAGGTCTTGACCTCGACCTCTTTCTTGCCGACCTCCTTCTCCTTCGCCAGGATCTTCGACTCCCAATCCTTCAGCTCGCGGATCCTCGTCGCTTCGCCGGCGGAATGCGTCGCCTCGAGTCGTTCGGACTTCATGCGCAGCTCCGACTCCTTGAGCTCGAGCTCCTTCTCCTTCTTGAGGAGCGAGGTCCGAGTGGAATCGAACGTCTTCTCGAGTTCCTGCAGCCGCGACTCGCGGTCCTCGACGGACTTGATCTTCGTCTCCGACGCGCGCACCTTCGACGTCAGCTCGATCGAGGCGCGCTTGACCTCCTTTTCGCGCTCCGCGAGGGTGGACTCTCGCGCGCCGACGGCCTGGCGGGTCTTCTCGAGTTCCTTCTTGAGGCCTGCCAGGTCGCTGTCCTTCAGCCGGATCTCCTCGGCCTTCGCCTCGATCTCGGCCCGGGCCGATGCGACCTTTCGGTCGAGCTCCCGGAGCTGGTTCGTGCCCTTCTCGATCGCGACTTCGCGGGTCGTGACGTCGCCGAGCTTGCCCTTCAGATCCTTCGCCTGATCCTCCAGTTCCTGCTGCAAGGCCTCGAGGTGCGCCTCGCGGCCGCGCAGGGCCCGCTCCTTGTAGTCCAGCGCCTCCCTCTTCTTCTGGTAATCCTGCTGGATGATCGCGACTTTCGTGTTGTCCGCCTTCAGGATCTCCCGCTGGTAGACCGAGGTCGACGACGCGATGATGTGCAGGAGGGATCCCGCGATCTCCGTCGTGAGGGCGCCGATCAGGTAGATGATGATGAACAACGCCCGGCCGCTCTCCGTTTCGACTGTGAAGTTGGCCGAGAACAGGGTGAGGAAGACCATCAGGACGGGCATGATCAACGCGGCCCCGAGGCTGCCGAGCTTCCGCGCGCCGAGTCCCTGCCACGTGAGCCCCATCGAGATGATCGTCAGGGGCACTCCCGCGGCGGAGATCGGGTAAATCAGCGGGATGACCCAGAGAGGCAGGCTTCCCTGCATCGCCGCGATGATCGCGATCGCGACGACGAAGAACAGGCCCATGCCCGCCGCCGACGTCGCGAAGTGCCGGGAGACGTAGTGCCGTCGATACGGTTCCCGCTTCAGGCGGACGGCATCCCAGGACGTCAGGGCGCCGGCCACGGCCGGGAGGAGCCAGAGGACGTAGTCCAGGCGCAGGCCCGTGATCGGCAGCGGCCGTCCCGCGAAGGTCACGAGGAGGACGCCGTTGAAGAAGAACGCGATCGCCGCCAGGAAGCCGTATCCGTGGGCGTGGCGCGCGAAGGTCAGTTGGAGCATGCCCTGCTGGGCCGAGGTGCCCGGGTCCGCGGCTGCCGCCGCCTTCGGCGGCTTCGTCGGCGGCTTCGCCCTCTCGAACGACGGTCGGAACCCCGTCTTGGGTCCCGGCGGCTTGCTAGAATTCGCCTTGCGGGCCATGGAGTCCCTGATTCCACCTACGGCTGGGAGGGCTTGATGAAAACGAACCTGGTACGTTTACATAAAGGATGCGTCGAGAAATACCAGAGTTGATACTGTATTGGACGAACCCGCACATCCCCTCGGATTGGAGCCGCGGGGACGACAATCGGTGGGGTTATCCGAGACGGATGCCTCCATGGGGCGAGGATTGGCCATGCCCGCGGTCGGTGAACCGGCTCCCGACTTCACCTTGCGCTCGGACGACGGGAAAATCGTGTCGCTCAAGGACCTCCGAGGGAAGAAGGTCGTGCTGTACTTCTATCCGAAGGACGACACGCCGGGTTGCACGAAGGAGGCTTGCAGCTTCCGCGACAACCTCGGCCGCGTCACCTCGAAAGGCGCGATTGTCCTCGGCGTAAGTCGAGATGACACGGCAAGCCACGTCAAGTTCCGAGAGAAGTATGATCTCAACTTCCCGCTGCTCAGCGACGACAAAGGCCGGGTGACCGAGGCCTACGGGGTCTGGAAGAAGAAAAACCTGTACGGTCGCGAGTATTTCGGGATCGAGCGGACGACGTTCCTCATTGATGAAGGCGGAAAGATCGCCCGGATCTGGCCGAAGGTCCGGGTCGAGGGCCACACCGACGAAGTCCTCGCGGCTCTGTGAGCGGACAAAGATTCATCCTCGGACCGCGGTTCCGCCGACGATAGGTCCATGATCCCGCCCAATGCGGCGCCGCCGAAGACGATCACTATCACGTATCCTGGCGCGGAGGAGAAGGTCCGAAAGCAGTACGTGTACCAGACCTACCTGTCGCCTCACGAGCACGATCGGATGGCCCTCGTGCCCGGGAACCGGCTCGTCGTCAAGTTCAAAGACGAGGTCGTGGGGGAAGGCCAGGCCATCCTCGTGGAGAAGACGACCCTCGAGCGGCTCTCCGACTATGACGCGATGTCGGCGGGCTACGAGAACAAGGGCGCCCAAGAGAAGCACGTCCTTCAGACGGTCCTCTCGGGGGTCCGAAAGCCGGAGAAGTCCGAATTCTGGAAGGTCCTCTTCCGCTGGCTGTGACGACATTCGCGCTCCCCTTCGAGGGGTTCTTATCCGATTCGTTCCTTGCGGTTGGGGTCCGACGCGTCCCTCGACCTGAGAGAATCGGAGGCGGTGTGATGTCATGAAAAATGTAAGGCCCATCGTGATCAAGATCGGCGAAACGGTCGTTCATCCCGAGGCCCTCGGCCGCGTGCTTGCCGAAGTCGGTGCCAGCGAAACCGCGAGCTCAAAGTTCCTGGGCACCCACGGGACGGACGGTCAAACACTGATCGAGTTCGCCGGGCGGATTTGCTACGAAAGCTACGAGCCCGGACTCAATCCGAACGTGACGCGGATCCGAGAGGATCCGGCGGACTATTTCCGGAACATCGTGAGTCGCGGTGACGGATCAATCCTGGAACATTCCGCGGTGAGTTTCGCAATCTGCCACGTGAGCCGCATCACCACGCACGAGTTGGTGAGACATCGAGTCGGAACGGCGGTCAGTCAGGAGTCGTTGCGGTACGTTCGACCGCCAGAAATCGGATTTTGGATTCCCGATGAGCTGAATCCCGAACAACGGAAGGCCATGGAGAAGGCCGTTGCCGCCGCGGAAAAGGCCTACCGGGAACTGGAGGCCCAGGTGCCCTGGGAGAAGATGACGATGGACCAAAAGAAACGCCTCACCTCCGCGATTCGCCGCATCCTGCCGGATGGCCTGGCGACGAATCTCATTTGGACTGCGAACCATCGAACCCTTCGATGGGTCATCGAGATGCGGACGGATCCCTCCGCCGAAGTCGAAATTCGAATGGTCTTCAATCAAATTGCGGAGATTTGCATTCGGGACTACCCGTACCTCTACGGCGACTTTGTCGCAACGGACCTCCCGGACGGAACGAAATCGTACCGTCCCAAACTCCGGTCCAAGGTCTGATGCGCCGGAGGATGAGCTCACTAAAGACGCGCGACGATGCGATCGACGATTTTCGCGTAGTCGGAGGATGAAAACCTCGGCGCGGCGCCGAGCATCTCACGGATCGATACCGCGGTCAGAAGGCACCACCCGCCCCCCGCGATGGCCGCTCGAGCCGCGAGCGCTTGCTCGAACTGGCTCGCTGCGCCATTCCAGTTCATTCCGAAATTGTATACCGCGGTCAACATTCGTTTGAACTGCGGCGCGTCCAAGACGCCCTTTGGCTCCAGGAAGGCGGCGAGTTTGCCGGCGTAGGGATCGAACTCGACTTTCCCTCCTTCCCATTCCTCGACGAATTCGAAGCATCCCGCATTGGCGCACACGCCGATGCTCGCGCTCCCTACGACTTCCTTCGCGCGTCCCGCGGCCCCGCGATAGTCTTTTTTGGATGCCAAGACCGTCGCGGAACCGAGGCCCCATGTATGGTCGAGGAGCTCGAAGAGCGATTCCCCATTCCCCGATTTCTCCAGTCCTTTTGCGAGCGGCTCCGCGCTCTTACGGAGCAATCCGCCGAGGCGAAGGAATGCGTCGGCGTCGCGGGCATCCTTCAGGAGGGCCGACGCCAAGGCCGATCCCCGCTCCTTGGCTCCTTGCCAGAGGAAGTCGTGCAACACCCGCGTGTC
>VBLS01000073.1 GCA_005878635.1 Methanobacteriota archaeon
CAGCATCCTGGTCGGCCTCGTCAACATCGGGCTCGCCGCCGCTCTCCTCGTGGTGTACCGCGGCGTCTATGCGCGCACGAAGGCCCCGTTCACCTTGGCGTTGCTCCTGTTCGCGGCCGCGTTCCTCGCGCAGAACGTCCTCGTCGTCTACTCGTTCGCCACGATGATGTCGATCGTCCCGAACGCCCTCGACCCGTACCTCCTCGGGATCGGTGCCTTCGAGGCGATCGGCCTCGGGGCGATGCTCTGGAGCGCTTCCCGGTAGCTCGTGCGCCGCACGGACCGTGGCCGATGCATCATCTTGCACCCTCTCGCCAAATCTTGGCCATCGAGTCCTGGTGACCTTCGTGATAATCGTCCAAGAGGGTTTAGGTGGCCCCCTTCCTACGAAACCGGCATGGGTCGCCGGTGGTCCCTCGCCCTTGTCGGGGCCATCCTCCTCGGGGCCGTCTTCTTGGCGCCAATCGTGCGCGCCGACCCGGCGATCAGCCGAGCCGCCGCGGACGAGGGCGTGGCGGAGTGGCGATTCTCGAACCCCGCGAACTACTCGGCCTCGGACCTGGACCTCGGTCCCGCGGGCGCCTCGCTCGCCTGGCTGTCCTTGAGCCATCGCGATACGACCCGCTCCGACTTCTCGCTGGCTTCGAGCCTCGCGAACATTGACTTAGTTCGGACCGCCGGACGGGTGCTCTTGGCGGACACCTCCCAGGCGGGCCCCGTGCAAAACCTCACATTCCAGCCGGACCCCGCCTCCATGGCGGACGACTTCCTCTACGCCGGGGGCAGCAACCAAAACTACGGAAATGCGGCCCAGCTGTTCGTCGGCAATTGGAGCAACGGGACCTGGACCCGATCGATCCTCCAGTTCCCGGCCTTGCCCCTCCCCGCGAACGCGACGATCGTGAGCGCCTCGCTGGAACTCTACTACAGTTTCGTAATCAACGCCACTCCGATGGACATCAGCGTGCACGCGGTCACGAGCAACTGGACGGAGTTCGGCTCCACCTGGAACAGCGCGGACGGCCTTGCGCCTTGGAACGCCGCCGGAGGGGACTTCGACCCCGCGGCTGTCGCAACGGTCGCCGGGATCACGAATGGGACCGGCTGGTACGGATGGAACGTGACGAGCCTCGTCGCCGGATGGTGGACCTCCGCCGTGCCGGACGAGGGCCTCATGGTCCGGCAGGTGAGCGACACGACCGCGACGATGGGGCAGAAAGGCTTCTCGAGCTCCGAGGACCCGAACGCCACTCGACGGCCGAGACTCCAGCTCGCCTACACCACCCCGAGCTCCCATGGCAGGCTCTTGTCCGCGCCGATCACGGCCGGCGGCCTCGCGCAATGGACGGGCCTCTGGTGGAATGCGACCGTCCCCTCCGGCACGAACGTGACCCTTCGCTTCCGGACCGGCGACTCGGTCCCCGTCGACGCCACCTGGAGTCCTTGGAGTGTGCCGCTCCCGATTTTCGGAATGCCGATCGCCGTCCCGCCGACGCACTACCTCCAGTATCTCCTCGACCTCTTCACCCCGTCCGCCACCTCGCCGAGCGTGCAGGACGTGACCGCGACGTTTACGCGATACGCGATCTCCGGATCCGTTGAGACGGAGGAATTCGCCCCCAACCCACTCCTGTCGTGGGGCCTCCTCACGATCAACGCGACCGCGCCGATCGGCACCTCCGTCACCGCCGCGTACTCTTCCGACAACGGCACGTCTTGGCTTCCCACCTCCAGCGGCCAGGACCTATCCGCGGCTCTCGTTCGAGGCATCCGCCTTCAGATCACCCTGGCCACGAACGACACGCTCGTGACGCCTCGAATCGAAAGCGTCACCCTCCGCTACCGCCTCAGCTCGGCCGCACTCGGGAATCCTGCGGTCGGTTGGGGCATCGCCTTCTTCGCCTTCCTCACCCTCCTCGTCCTCCTCCGCCTTCGGAGGCATTTCGCCGCGACCGGTCTCCTGCTCATCCACACGGACGGCCGGGTCGTGGGGAACGCGGGGGTCGACGGGCCGCGGGACGAGGTGGCCACCTCCGCGATGCTGACCTTGGTCCACCAGTTCGTCCGCGACTCCTTCCAAGGGCCGCAGGGGACCGGCGGCGAACTCAAAAGCTTCCAGGTCGACGACAAGGAGCTGACGATCGCGAAGGGCGCCTTCCTGTATCTCGCCCTCGTCGGGAAGGGCACGAAGCCGCGGGCGCTCGCGTCGCGGCTCGTCAAGTTCCTCTCGGGACTCGAGACGGCGTACGGTCCCCGCTTGGAGAAGTGGGACGGCCTGCGGTCGAGCACGGGAGACCTTGAGGCGGACCTCTCCTGGTTCCTGCGGAAAGGGTACCACGCGATCGCCCTCCGGCGAGCGGTCCGTTACCACGCGTGATTCCGTACGGGAAACGCTTATGCGCCCCCGCGTCGGCTGACGGACGAATGGCTCCCCGCTCCAAGGGCCGTGGACGGACGCAGGCGGACCTCACCCTCAAGATCACGCTCGCGGGTAACCCGGGAGTCGGCAAGACCTCCCTGACGCGGCGGTTCGTGACCGACACCTTCGAAGAGAGGTACATCTCGACCCTCGGGACCAAGATCAGCTCGAAGGAATTCGCGGTCGACGATCCCTCGCGGCCCGGGTCTTCCGTGACCGTCAGCGCCGCGATCTGGGACATCATGGGGAACCACCAGTTCCGGGAGCTCCTCAAGGACGCGTTCTTCATGAACGCCGGCGGGGTCCTCCTCGTCTGCGACGTGAACCGAGCGGAAACGTTGTACGACCTCCCCCAGTGGTACGAGGCCGTCGCCTCCGTCGCGGGACCCCAGGTCCCGGTCGCCGTCCTCGCCAACAAATCGGACCAGCGCGGGCCGAAGACCGTCCCGCGAAACGAGATCGAGGTCGTGTGTCAGGAGCTCCACTGGCCCTGGTTCGAAACGAGCGCGAAGACCGGTGCGAATGTCGAGGCCGCCTTCCGCCGCGTCGCGACGGACCACCTTCGGACGCTGAATCGTCCGGCGGATGCGGCGCCGCCCGAAGCGTGAATTCCCGACCTCCGGTCGGGTTCGCGGACCCCTGTCCTCAACCTTCATAAACCGCGCGCGGCATCGCGCCGGGCCTTGACCGCACCGAGTTCGACGCCCGTCGCCCTTCGCGGACGACAGGCGGCGCTGGCGTTCATCTTCGTCACGATCATCCTGGACACCCTCGGGTTCGGCATCACGATCCCGACGCTCCCGCTGTTGATCAAACAGTTCACGGGTGGGGATTCGGCCGCGGCCGGCGCGATCAACGGCCTGTTCCTGACGATCTTCGGCCTGATGCAGTTCCTGTTCGCCCCCGTCCTCGGGGCCCTCTCGGACCGATACGGCCGCCGTCCCGTCCTCATCCTGTCGGGATTCGGTCTCGGCGTGGATTACATGATCATGGCCCTCGCGCCGAACCTGGAATGGCTGTTCGTCGGCCGCATCTTGTCGGGCATCACGTCCTCGAGCTTCGCGGCCGCAGGTGCCTACGTCGCGGACGTCACGCCGCCCGAGCGACGCGCCGCGGCCTTCGGCATGGTCGGCGCGGCCTGGGGAATCGGGTTCATCATCGGCCCGGCCTTCGGCGGACTCGTCGCGCTCCTCGGACCGCGGTATCCCTTCTGGGCGGCGGCGGCCTTCTCGGTGACGAGCGCTTCGTACGGCCTTCTCCTCTTGCCCGAGTCCCTGTCGGTCAAGAACCGGGAGCGGTTCCGTTGGCGGAAGGCCAACCCGCTCGGTTCGCTCGTCCTGTTGAGATCGAACCCGCAGCTCTTCAGTCTCGGAGCCGTGATCTTCGTCCAGTACCTGGCCTTCCAGGTCCTCCCGAGCATCTTCACGATCTACGCGAACTACCGGATCGGGTGGGGCATCACGGAGGTCGGGCTCTCCCTCGGGCTGGTCGGCGC
>VBLS01000074.1 GCA_005878635.1 Methanobacteriota archaeon
CGCTCGCAAGGACGTGCATCCGGAGGGCCGGTTCGGATCCAAGTTTCGATTCGATGGCCTCCGGCTCACTTCGGAAGTACTCATCCATCAGATCGTCAATTTCGTCAATGTCCTTAGCGAAAAGGATGGCCTCGCCGTACTTGTCATACTTCGGCCGACCCGCGCGGCCGCACATCTGTTTGATTTCGAGGACGGGGATCGGCGCGAGGCCGAAGTTGACATCGTATCGGTTTAAGTCGCGGATGATCACCCGGCGCGCGGGGAGATTGATTCCCGCCGAATTGTGAACGACAAACCCGAAAGAACAAGCATAGCTTTCGTCGCCTTCGACATGCAGGTTGTAGACATAGCCAGAATAGGGAACCTTTCGAATCCTGCGGATCGTCGACCTGAAGGAATTCGCTTCGAATTGTTTCGTGTTGTAGGTCCGGTTTCCCTTTGAGAGGCGACTTGGATTGAATCCCATGACAGAGACGAGAAAGTCACGGCCGTGGGCGCCACTCAGTTGCACATGATACTGGAGGTGTTTTCCCATCCCTCGAGGGCGCCTCACGGAGACGGACGGCATATATCCGAGGCGTCTCAACATCCGACCGACCTGTTCGGCCAGCCGGGGAGATACCGTGCAGAGGCGGGCCCTTTGAAACCCCCTGGGCTCGACGCTTCCATCTCCTTCCCAGAGACCCCTTAACAGGCCCTCGACGATTTCGAGGGGCCCGGTGACGAATTCCTCCGGAAAGTGTTTGTTCCAAGCTTTGCGCCCGAATTTCTCATCGAAGTACTTTGCGAGCGCCTTGGAGCAGCACCATACGCGACGGCGATGTCGCGTCGTGTCGGTCACTTTTGGATTCGTGTAGAAGACGTTCTTCATGCTTGACGTGATGAACTCGGTCAAGTCCTCCTCGTACGTTGCGATTGCAAATCCGACGACTCCGTTCCGACCCGTGAATCCTTCTGCGGCGTGCAGCCCGAGGAATCTAGCGACCGCGGGGGTGAGTTGAATCTCCTCCGGGACGGGGACCGCGGTAGGATGGGGGAAGACGGATCCGAATTGAGTTCTGCCGATGAACTCGCCACGACGGATTTCCAGGGTTGCCAGGCCCCCGTCTGCCAAGGTGTATGGACACTCAACGGGGGAGAGGACTTGGTCGCCCACTCGGAGCTGCTTGGCGACGACCCATTCTGGCTCACTTCGACGGATTTCATGCCAAGAGGTGCCCCGAGCATGGTACCCGTACCGGTACTGCGTGTTTCGCAAGACTCGATGGCCGGCTGTCATGCGAATCGGCACCATTCCATCCGCTTTGACTTCGACCAGTTTACCCGAGAAAGGGCGCCTGCTGGTTCCCAAGACTCGCTTGAAAATCCCATTATGGGTCAAGACCAGGTCGCCTTTGCGAACCTCCGAGATTGGCAAAGGCCCTCGCGTCGTCGTGATCCTCGTATCGGGGTGGAGGCATAGGGTTGGCGTGGCGACGATGCAAGCGATCTGACCTTTCTTGAACTCCTTTTCGACAACCCCACGCTGCGCGTTCGTCAGTCCCGCATTATGGAAAGCGACTCCATGCTCGATGCACCGGGCCAGACGCGCCCCGACCGAGGTCGGCTCTTCTTGGGCTGCCGAGAGACTGGCGGCCACTTTCTTGAGGTGCTCTTGGCGCTTCTCCCCTAGCTCGCCTTTGATGTGCGATCCCAGGCTCTTGGCGAGGGCTTCCGTTGAGCGCCGGGTACTGACGAAGACAAGGGCCTGACCTCCGGAATCCATGATGTCGGAGACGAGGCCCGCAATGTCATCCTCACCATGCTTGACCTCTTGTAGAGTCTGGTCCATGAAATGAACCAGGCCATCGTGATAGACACCCTCCTTCAGCGGGACGGGCCGCCAATCGCTCTTCACATGCTCGGCTTCCAGCCACTTTGCGAGCTGATCCGAGTTCTTGATCGTCGCACTCAGCGCCAACACCTGGGCCCTGGGATTGACCTGCCGCAGTTTCGCCAGCGTTACCTCCAAGGTGGGACCTCGATCGGCGTCGTTGATTAGGTGAACCTCGTCCGCGACGACGACCGAGAGCTGCTGGAGCCAATTCGTCCGGTGGCGGAGGAGGGAGTCGGCCCGCTCCGAGGTCGCGACGATCACGTCGAACTTCTCGAGGGTCGGATCGACGGAATCGTAGTCGCCGACGCTGATGCCGACCTTGATCCCGAGCGATTCGAACTCCTTGAGGTCCTCGTATTTCTCGGCCGCGAGGGCGCGCAAGGGGACGATGTAAAGGGCCTTGCCCTTCCGCAGGACGGAAGCGAGGATCGCGAGGTAGGCGACGAGCGACTTCCCGCTCGCGGTGGGGATCGCGAGGACCAGATTCTCTCCGAGGAGGGCAGGGCCGATCGCATCGACCTGTGGCGGGTAGAGTTCTTCGATCCCTTGGCCCTTCAGGATCTCGACGACACGGGGATCGAGACCGAGGTCCGCGACACGCATCGGTCATCCGATGCGAGGCGGTCCGCATAAAGGTTCTCGGAGGTGACGCAGTAACGGTCGAGGATAGACGCAACACATCGCGATCTGGCTCGACCAGCCATCGAGATTCGCCTGGGCTGCGGCAACCCCGCAGCCAGCCGCAGCCGCCACCGTGGCAAGTCGGGTCGCCGCGCTCCCCTTCCGGTCCTAAGGCGCGAGCCCCAACTGCCTCATTAAGGGCTTCAAAGGCCGCTTCAACCATGCGAAGGCGACACCTTGAGCACGGTCTCCAATCTTAGGTCCACTGATCTAACGGTTCGGCGGGGCTACCCAACAAGTGGCCGTCACTTCCCGGGGGGAGACGACGGGATGGCTCATCATCGAAACCTCTGACTCCGATCGACAGCCTGATCGCGACACCAAGCAGTGGATAGTCATGTTTCGTAGAGAGAGGGAGGGGCTTTGCACCGCTGAAGCTCTCGTTCGAGCTTCCTGAAATCGTCGAGGCTCTTGGCGTACACATACCAGTCCGCGGATTCTATTGTTCCCTCAGATCCGTAGTTGCCGACGACGATTCTCCCTTCGGGCGCCTCAAAGCGGTGGGTAATCCCCGAAAAACAAGCCGAAGTGTAAGTCGTCGGGCCCTCGCGGAACATGCTGCGCAGGTACCCGAGATCGATGTCACTAATGGGTTTCTCTTGGGCTTGGAACCGGACCCATTCCTCAACCAAGGGCTGGAAGTCCCAGAGACGACTGAACACGAACGTAGAGAAGGTGTCCGCGCAACGTCTGGCTCGAAGGTCCTCCTCATTCCATCTCACGACGACAGGAGGATCGTCTTCCCCCGTGAGCGCCACCGCCCAGACGCAGACTCCTTGGTTTTCCCACAGGAACTCCTACACGTTCAGCCGAATCGACGCGTCTTCGGCTCGGGTCCACGTCGAGAGCGTGAGTTCAGGGATGGACAGGGCGGCATCCTCATTGCTGTACTCGCGGAGAATCTCGACGGCTCCTGGAGTCTCGTACCATTCTCGGACCGATGGGGGAATTTTCGCGCGGCTCAAATGCTTCCGGTCGAATTCGTCCAGTTCCCGTTTCGCGTGTTCGGCCGTTCCCGGTTCGCGCCCAATCAGTGCCAGTGCTTTGAGATGGCGTGCGATTGAGAGCCTCCGACCTCCGCACATCGACTAGATTCCCCATTATCCTATCGCTAAGACGGGCGGTTTCGCTAGGTCCTCACAGCGATGGTCGTGACTGTGGTCCTGAGTTTGCGCGACCTTTGGCAATCCTTTTCTGCGGCGGACTGCCAGAGGCTTATCGCATCGGCTGCGAGTTCGTCAGGAGCACCACGCCGGGGCCCAGCGACAACGTGGGGCGGAGCCGACGGCGCGCACGAACGTTGATTCGGCGGACCGACAGGAAATGGGGGTCCAAGAGCCAAATCTCAACGCTCATCCGACTCTCATCGAGAAGGGTCGTGAACATGTCGCCCGGCTCGACCGGCACAAGGGCGAGGAGATCGGAACGTTCATTCCCGGTCGTGATCACGGCCGAATCGGCCCGCACGACGATCTGAACGAGGCGGCTTTCGGCGACCCAAGCGACCGCGCCCAAGATTCGAACCGTCTTTCTAGAAAGAGGACCGCCGGCGGAGGCGAAAACCGCGACGCGCTTCCTCTTGAGACGGCGCGTCCGCCGTCTCGCCTTGATCACGGGGTATTGAGGCCTTCGACGATAGTGGACGGCGAAACTGATGGTAACGACCGCGAGGACCGTTTGTCCGAGGAACGCCAGGTCGGAGCCACGGGCGTAGAAGGACAAGAGGAGAGCAAGGCTTCCCGCCACCGCAT
>VBLS01000166.1 GCA_005878635.1 Methanobacteriota archaeon
GAGCCGGTCGCGGGCCGTCCCGAGCAAGTCGAGGATTCCGTCGGGATCTAGAGAGGCATCCGGACCGACAATGAGGCGGGCCCGTCGATTCCGCGGACCCTCTCGCCAGGTCCAGGCCGAGTGCGATGGCGCCGGAGGTAGGCGGTCCTCGGACGCATCTTCTTGGGCGACGGTGTCCCGTCTCCGAGGATCGAAGTCGCTCTGGAAGACCCGGCCGAGGGCCCGAGTGATCCCGGCATCGTCAACGACGACGGACCAGCCACGATTCCCCTTTCGACCGCTAGGGAATCCGGATTCCCCGAAATTCTCCGATCCGACCCATGCGGCGCGGGCGTCGACGAGCACGTACTTCGCATGGAGGAATCGATAGCGTTTCACGATGTCCTTTCCGCCGGTCATCCAGCGGACGTCGACACCGGCCGCGGCGAGCCCGCGACTCACGTTGTGTTCGTCGCTGTCGATGCCTCCGACCGGACCTCCGTCGAGGAGGACTCGGACGCGGACGCCTCGGCGGGCGGCGTCCCCGAGGACGGATGCGATCCGCTCGCTCGTGAAGGTGTAGACGCTCACGTCAATCGTCCGTTCGGCGGTCGAGAGGAATCCGATCAGGGGACCGTCTCCATCGTCCGGCGAAAGGACCGACGTGAGGCGGCCCGTCATCTCGAATTCGCCGAGGCCGAACGCCGATTGTCCCAGGCGATGATGGCGAGGGCCCTCCCAGTCCTCCGCCCCATCCCGGTCGATCCAGTCTTCACTGGCCGCGCGGGCGCGGACCGCGATCTCGCCTCGCCCCATCTTC
>VBLS01000167.1 GCA_005878635.1 Methanobacteriota archaeon
CCGCCCGTTCCATCCGAGACCGCTGTACGATGAATCTCCCCACACGTAGGCGTCGATCACGGCTCCATCCGAATCAAGGAGCAGGATCTCGTCGCCTGCGTCCGCGAGGCGCAGAACACCTCCCTCCATCGCTCGCGCCTCGCCTCGATCGAACGTGAAGTCGGCGGCCGCCAGCGTGTCTTCGCGGTAACTCGTCGCATTCCGGGTGACCAGCGTGCGGCCCTTCGCGGGCACGGTCGAATCGAACGGGAAGGCGGCGGCGGCCTCGCCGTCCGAAAGGGTCCAGCCGGTGAGATCGAGCGCTTCCTCGCGGTCGTTTTCGATCTCGACGAATTCGTCGTCCCGCACGGCGCTTGCGTAGACGCGGACCAGGAGGACCTGGAGTGCGCTCCCCGAAGAAAAAAGGGCGGCCGCGGGTCCGAAGGAAGGGGGGAGGGGTTCGACCTCGCGCGCCGCCCCGAGGGGAGGAGCGGCCAGCAGGAGCACCGCCAAGAGGGCCACCGGCCCTGCTCCCGAGGCACGCACATGCGTCGAACGTCGCCGCCGTCGATAAGGGTCCGGCCTACAGGCACGCTACCTTCGACTCGTCGCGAGGCTCGATGGGACCGTCACGCGATGAGGAGCTTCCCTTCCCGGACGATCGGCTTGCCGTCGGCTTCGACGGTCGCCGCGCGCACCGTGCTCTCGAATCCGAACGCGGACTTGTTGGGCCCGCCGACGAACTGGTTCCCTCCGACCCCGATGGAGACGGCGCCCCGGACGATCGGGTTCTGAAGGAAACCGAGGCTGGCCTTCGGGTTCGTCCCGATCGTGAAGGAGGCGATGCGATCCCGGTCTCCCGTCGACACTTCGTACTGCTTTCGCAGGGCGAGCGCGGAGGCGTCCCCCTCGAATTTCGTCAGGCGGCCGCCGTGGAATTCCCATCGCATGCGTCGGATGGAACGTCCCGCCCAGGCTTGGGGCACGTCGAAGACGACCACGCCCTCCGCGCTCGTTTCCTGGGGCAGGATCGTCACGCTGCCGGAGGGGATCGAGGATTCGTACACGCCGGCCGCGATATCCTCGTCATCGACGATGCCGTCGTAGATCATCGGTTGGCGCCCTTGCACGGAGAACGTGAGGTCGGTCCCGCTCGGGGCGGTCACGTGGACGTCGTCCGCGGTCCCGAGGATCCCCGCAAGCCGTTGGCCGGTCGCGGTGAGGGTCTTCGCGGGGACCGCGGAGGCCTCCTGGACCATCCGTTCCCAGGTCGCGAAGTTGAAGCCGTAGGCCTTCGCCCGAGGTCGGGTCACCTGACCGATTGCGAGGCCGAGAGAGCGGACCTTCCGGTCCCGCATCGGGAGATGGGCTTCCGTCTCCGCCTCGTCGTTCGCGGCCATCTTCTCCGGCGGCACGCGCCGGTACACGATGGGGTCGTACGCGGCCCCGAGCCAGAAGGTCGCCGTGGAGATGTTCGACAGGCCGCGGCAGAACGCGGACGGCTGGCGGAGCTTCTCCGTGGACAAGTGCTTCATGTAGGCGGAGTAGTACTTGTCCGTGTAGAGGTTCAGGAGCGCGTCGGCTCCCACCTTGAAGCACTCCGTGGCCAGGTCTTCCGCCAAGGACAGCGTATGCGGATAGAAGAAGATCGTCACGTTGTCGTCCGGTCGGATTCGAAGGCAGTTCTTGACGGCGTTTTCCGCGAGTGTAGGCATTGAGAGGTTCCCCCCAGCCCCAAGAGACCGGGACGTATATGAAACTCCCGGCGAGGTCGGCGGAGGGAGGATTCCTGAGCGGGGACGTTAGGTCGAGGTCGGAGAGACGCGATGGTTCAGAGAGTTCGTACATGAGGTTCATGAACGGGAGGCTCATGGACAACCGATGGTTCCGAAAGGGCCTGCGTCGACTGAGAACCTGCGCCCCCAGATCGCCTTCGTCTTTTGGGGCACACTCGCCCTCGGATTCGGAAGTGCTCTGCTACTGCCCGGACCGCTCGTCTGGCTCTTCGGCGGAGGGACGAGCGCCTTCGTCCTGCGGATCCCTGCGGTCGTGATGCACTTCGTCGGATGGATGTTCTTACTCGTTTCTCTCAAAGCTTTCCCGTTGGACTCCGCGCGTTTCCGTCGGCGGTTGCTCGATCGACTGTTCGCGATCTGGATGTTCTGGTTCGTTGCGGCGTTCCTCGGAATCGGGACCCTGCCCTTGGCGTTCCCTGAGCTGTACTGCACGATCTTCTGTATTCCGTTGGGCTGGCGGCTGTTACCGTACTTCCCGTTCGTCCCCTCCGTATTCGCCCCGGTCGTCGTGGGCCATGCGATCTTTTTCTGGTTGGAATCGAGGATGCTCGGGGCCATTCCCAGGCGGACGGTGACGAGGGCGGCTCAGTTCCTCGGCGGACTCGCGGTCACATCGATCGTGATTCAGGCGGCGGGCCTGTTCTCCGGATGGGCGTATCTGCTCGCGGGTCTCACGGCGCCCGGATACTTTCTCGCGGCGATTGGCTCCAGTCGAGCATGGCGAGAGGCCTCGTCCTTCAGCGGGATCTCGCCGGGCGCGGCGCCCCGCTCGGCAGGCCCTTGATCAGGTTTCGCAAGGCGCCCTCCGGATCCTTCGCCTTCACCACGCCGGTTGCAAGCAACACTCCCGACGTCCCGAGTTCGAGAGCCCGCGCGACGTCCTTCCGGGTGCGCACGCCGGCGCCGCAGAGGACCACGACCTTTGGATTCACCGCATGAATCCGGTCGACGGCCCGGGAGATGACCTCGGGCTTCGCGGTCGTGACGCTCACTTCGCCCCCGATCAACTCGGGCGGCTCGATCGCGATGTATTCCGGCGAGAGCTTTGCGAGGGTCTCCGCCTCCGAGATGTCATCGGCGCAGGCGACGACCTCGAGGCCGAGCTCCTGGCAGCGGGGAATGCTCTTCGCCATCTCCTCCCACGCGACCTTGCGCTCGCTGTGATTGATCAATGTCCCTGCTGCGCCGGCTTCGAGCAGTGCCTCGGGGGGCGACCAACCCGTGGTCGGGCCCGCTTCGACAGCGTCGACGTGCTGGGCGAACACGGGGATGTGCACGAGCTTTGCGACATGTGCCAAATCGCCCGTCGGCGGGCACAGAACGATCGAGGCGCCCGTGTCGTCGGCGACGGACGCGAACCGCGTCGCGAGGTCCCAGCCCTTCTTCCCCAGAGCCTCGGAATACGTTTTGAAATTCAATACGATGGCGGGGATCCGCATTGCCCGCGGCAAGGCGGGGCCGCACAAATATGCTTGGCTCAATGACTCCGCCGGGACGATCGGGCGACCAGATAGCCGAGGACACTTCCTTCGACCGTGGTCGCCACCAAGCCCGTGACGAGAATCCAAAGGGAGTAACGTTCGAGGAACATGGGGATGGCGGTCGCAAACGGCACATCGGCAATATCGAATCGCTGGGCCGTCCAGTTAAGGCAAGTCCGAGATCCGGGACCGAACCAGGAATAGCTCGATCCGGAGAGGGCCCAAAATTGTTGCCACTCCGCCCCGACGACAACGATGATGTCGGCGTTTAGGTTGTACGTCGATGGCTGCCAGGTGAGATACACCTCTGCCGCGGGATGGCCGTCCACGACTCGATCGTGGACCGGCTCGAGGATCGCGAATCCCGTGCGGGTCGCAAGCCCATCGATTGCTTCTTGCAGAATCGCCCGCGCCTCCGCGGTCGTGCCTTGAAGCGACCGCCCCTCAGAGACGATCACGACCGAGGTTCCCGTCAGCGAGTCGACCAGCACCGCATCCGCGGTGCCTCCTCCCGACGCCACATCCGGAGTCGCCTCCCATCCGGGAGGCACGGAGACGGAGAAGTGAGTACCGTTGTGGGACAAAGTGCCCGGCATGGGCCCCGGTCGAACCGTAAATGAGTCCCACGTCGCGTTGATTTCCGACCACCGGTCGATTTCGGAGACGTCGTGCACGAGGCCGGAGAACACCCAGTTCGTCGACCATTCCGGACCCAAGACGACAGCGAGGACCTGGTACGCCCTCCCGTAGGCCAAGAAATGTGTGATGACTGCGTGGGCGGAAGCGTGTCCATTCAGCATTCGGGCCTGGATTGCTTCGAAGACTGAGAACCCAGAATATGTCGCGTATGTACCGAGGACCGTCGTAAGCATTCCTTCCGCTTGCGGTAGCGTACCCTCTGAACACCACGGTTCCGATCGGATGGCGATGTTGGAATTGCCCGTCGGGGGCCCTAAGGAGAATTCAGACGGCGGACTGGTCCTCACGGTCCAGCCGTCGGGAGCCACGACCGTGAAGCGGTGAGTGGCGTCTTCCACGACAGCCCTGGCCGCAAGGTCGGCTCGATGAGGATCATCGCCTGCCGGGGTAGCGAGCCCGCCCGCGAGGGCGAAGGTACCGATCGTCAGGCATACGCACAGAAAGACCGCTCCACCCACCTCGGCACTCTCCCCCAACAAGGATCGCGTCCCACGGCATAGAGGTGCCGTTTCCCCCCCCGGTGCGAGCATCCGCCTGCATCCGCCCTTATTTCTCTCCACTACCGTCAAGCTGGGGGGTCACGAGCGCCCCGGCTCCCATTGCCAGGCCGGACCAGCCTTCATGCTCAGCGGCAGAATTCCACGTCGGGGAGGCGCCGGAAGGCCTCATCGCCTGTGAGGAATCGCGCCCCGAGCCGACGAGCGGCCGTGTATCCGACCGCGTCCGCGTAGGACAATTTCGGCCGACGCATTTTCAGAGCCATCGCCTCGAACAGCCACTCGTCCTCCGGATCAACCGCGATCCCGCGAAACCGAGCGAACTGACGGCGAGCTTCCTCCTCGCCCCGGTCCCGCAGCATGGCCAGATAGAGTTCGACGAGATTCCAGAGGCTCGTCCGCAACTCCGCGGAGAGGTATCGACGGTACCGCGGGTTCCCCCGGATGAGTTCAATCAACGCGTACGTGTCGAGGAAGAATCGAGGCGCACTACCAGCCCCGGCGAAGTTCGTCTTTCAGCTTCTGCGGGTCGACCGCCCAATCCTTCACGGAGCCGAAGGCTTCCTCGATGCCGGCCCGGTCGATCTCGACGATGGCTTCGTCACCGGCCTTCAGCTGAAGTTCCTTGACGACCTCGCTCGGGACGACGATCCCGAGGGACGAGCCCCACCGGCGGACCCGGGCCCGGATACGGGACATGGCGACTATATGTTAGATTATACATATAACTCCTCCGGACCGGGCGTTCGGTTCGCCTTACGCGTGTCCCACGGCGGTTGAGGACGATGCCTCCACTCTGCCGAGGCGTCGTGCAAAAGGTCAATATGGTCCCGTACCCTTTGTGACCACCTGAGGTGGAACGGATGCGGATTTCGGTCGGCAAGCTCCGCGGCCTCCAGCAGATTTCGGACGACACCGGTCGCTTCACGATGATCGCGATGGACCAGCGGGGGAGCCTCCAGAAGATGCTCCATCCGGAGGACCCGAAGGCCGCGACCTACGCGGAGATGGAGGCCGTCAAGCTCGGGGTCACGAGCGCCCTGGCTCCCCACGCGAGCGGCTACCTCCTCGACCCGGAGTTCGGCGTCGGGCCGGCGATCAACCGGTTCGCCCTCCCGGGGCGGACGGGCCTGCTCGTCTCGATGGAGACCTCCGGGTACGAGAAGAAAGGGAACTGGCGGCTCACGAAGCTCCTCGACGGCTGGTCCGTGGAGAAGGTGAAGCGGCTCGGCGCGAGCGCCGCCAAGCTCCTGATCTTCTTCAACCCGGACGCGCCCCGCGAGGTCGTCGATCATCAGAAGAAGGTCGTGAAGTCCGTCGCGGACCAGTGCCGCAAGCTCGATCTCGCCTTCGTCTGCGAACCGATGTCCTACGCGGTCGACGAGACCGAGGAGGCGTTCGCGGCCCACAAGGCGGACACGATCGTCCGCACCGCGGAGATCCTCAGTCCCATGGGGATCGACGTGCTCAAGGCCGAGTTCCCCGGCGACGTGCACGCCACGCCGAACGCGGACGACCTCCGGAAGAATTGCGAGCGGCTCAGCCGGGCGACGAAGGTCCCCTGGGTCGTCCTCAGCGCGGGCGCCGATTTCGACGTGTTCCGCGGGCTCGTCGAGATCGCCTGCCAGGGCGGGGCCTCCGGCTTCCTCGCGGGCCGGGCCATCTGGAAGGACGCCTTCCGCGAGAAGACGCTCGAGGCCCAGATGGCCTACGTCCAAGGCCAGGGCGTGAAGAACTTCCAGATCCTCGCGGACCTCGCCCACCGCCACGCCCGCGCGTGGTGGGACTTCTACGGCGGCAAGGAGAAGGTCCAAGACCACTTCGCCGGATGGTACGTCAAGTACTGAGGAGGGACGCGGGACGGACGTCACGCTCGCGGATCATGCGGCGAAGGTGGACCGCGATCTGTCGCGGTTGCTCGCGCACACCGCCGGACTCGTGACCCGGATCCGAGGCGAGCTGCCGATTCGGCGGGACCCCGCCGCGACCCGGAACGTGTACGGCGAACAGCAGCTCGAGCTCGACGTCTGGATGAACGATCTTTTTGTCGAAGCGCTGAAGGCGTCCAAGCTCGTGTCCCAGGTCGCCTCCGAGGAGATGGGGGCGGTCCAGGAGGTGGGCCGCGGGCGATTCTCCGTCGTCCTCGATCCGCTCGACGGCTCCTCGAACGTGAAGAGCAACAACATCTTCGGGACGATCTTCGGGATCTTCGACGGGAAACGCCTTCCGGCCCTCGGTTCGGATCTGTTCGCCGCCGGATATCTGATCTACGGACCCGCGACGACGTTCGTCTACGCGACGGCCCGCGGTGTCCATGAGTTCGTCCAGGGCGGGGGCGGCCGTCCCGAAGAATTCTTCCTGATCGAGGAGGGCCTCCGCCTCCCGGCGAAGGGGAAGCTGTACGGCATCGGCGGGCACCGCGACCGCTGGATCCCGGAGGTCCAGGCGTACGTCGGAGAACTCGAGCGGGAGCTCATGAACCTCCGGTACGGCGGCTCCTTCGTCGGGGACTTCAACCAGATCCTCCACTACGGCGGCTTTTTCGCCTACCCGGCGGAGGTCGACAAGCCCGCGGGCAAATACCGGCTCCACTTCGAATCGAACCCGATCGCGTTCATCGCGGAGGCCGCCGGCGGGGCCGGGACGACCGGTACGGAGAGGATCCTCGACGTCCCGCCGAAGGGAATCGAGCAGACGGTCCCGACCTACGTTGGCAATCAGGACCTCGTCGAGCGCTTCCGGTCGCGCTTCTGACTGGACGGCTCAGGGCTCGCCTCGCGGCGGCGGAAGGTTGCGAACAGCGCCTTCGGAGCCGGCGCGACGTTCCCCTGGAAGACGGTCTCGACGACGGACAGGATATCGAAGGTCCCGCGGAAGTATCCCAGGAGTTCGGATTCCGCGAGTCGGAACGGCCCCCAGGTGCCCGGCTCCTTAATCGAGAAGCACTTCAGGAAGAGCCAGCCGCCCGGTCGGAGGACCCGGTGGACCGTCCGGACGTAGATCGGCCGCTTGTCTTTCGGCAGCACGTGGAAGACCCCGCGGTCCATGATCGCGTCCACCAGATTCGCTTCGAGGGTTGACTTGAGGACGTTGTCCACGCGGAACTCGATTGACAATCCGGCCGCCTTGGCCGCCGCCTTCGCCTTCGCGATCGCGCTCGACGAGATGTCCGTCGCGAGCACATCGAAGCCGCGCTTGGCGAGGTTCATCGCCTGGGTCGCGGGGCCCGTTCCGAGGTCCAGGATCCGTCCGCTCCGGAGGCGGTGCGCTTTCAGGGCGCGTTCGATGTCCGTGTCCAGGGCGGGGTTGTACCATGGGAGCGTGGCGACGTCGGAGGTGGCGTACAGCGTCTCCCAGTCGCCCGTCGGTCCGGTCGCGCCCGGCGGCCCTGACATGCCGCGGGCAGCGCGGGCGTCGGCTAAGGCCCTTTGCCCGCGGGGTCAGAAGGGCTTGAAGAGCATGAGGTAGAGCAGGAAGCCGAGCCCGAGGAATCCGACGATCGCCGCCGGGTACGGCGAGATCTTCGAAAGCGCCTCATTCAGGTCCCCGGTCCCCCCGTCCGCGGCTGCGGCCGGCCGTCGCCGGCGCAGCGGACGTGGGAGGCCGAGGATCGTCCGCACCCGGTTGTACGGGACGGCCGCGAGGGGCGTCATGAGCCCCGCGAGGACGATCAGGGTGATGATCGCGGCCCAGAACCAACGGGCCGACAGCAGGTCGCCGACGGCGCCGAGGACGAACCCGCTGATCAGGATCCACCAGAATCCGAGCATCATGACCTTGGAGGAGGCCGCCGAGAAATCGAGGAGCCCGGCGACGCGCTCGCGGTTTCGCTCCTTCGCGAGCCGGAATCCCACGCCCGAGGAGACGCCGTGGGCGATCAAGAACACGAAGACTCCGAAAATGTGCACGAACACAATCCAGCGGTACGTTACTGCGTCCACGGCCTCTCCCTCTTCCGAGCACCCCCATCAGAATAGGCCCTTAATATGTCCTGTGTCATCGATGTCCATGCTCAAAGCGGCGGGTTCTTCGCCCAAACCGGGCATTCGCATGATGTCCCCCGCGAGGACGACGAGGAAACCCGCGCCCGCGGACGGTCGGATCCCGCGGACCTGGAGGGTCCATCCCGTCGGCGCGCCGAGGGCGCGCTCGTCATCGCTCAGGCTGAGCTGCGTCTTCGCGATGCAGACCGGGAGGCCGTCGAGGCCGGCGGCCCGGAGCCGCTCGAGGTCCTCGAGGGCCGCGGCGTCGTACTTCACCGCGGCGGCGCCATAGACCGACGTGGCGACCTTCGCGACCTTCTCCTCGAACGCGTCCGCGTCTTTGTAGGCGAAGCGCACGGCATGGGTCGAGGCCTTCGTCGCATCGACCACGAGGCGGGCGAGTTCCTCCCCGCCGGCGCCGCCGTCCTCGTGGAACGTGTGCGCGGCCGCTCGGACGCCGAGGTCCTTGCAGTGGTCGACTACCGCGTCGACCTCGCGATCCGTGTCCGCCATGAAGCGATTCACCGCGACGACCGGGGTCATGCCGAGGGTCTGCAGGATCCGCACGTGGGCGTCGAGGTTGACCATGCCGGCCTGGAGGACTTTCGGGTTCTCGACGGCCAAGTCCTTCCGCTTCGCCCCGCCGTGATGCTTGAGGGCGCGGATGCTCACGACGAGCACCGCGGCGTCCGGTCGCAGGCCGCTCTCGCGGCACACGAGGTCCACGAACTTCTCCGCCCCGAGGTCCGCGCCGAAGCCTGCCTCCGCGACGACGATGTCCCCGAGGCCGAGGGCGAGGCGGTCCGCGAGGACGGAATTGTGGCCGTGGGCGATGTTCGCGAAGGGCCCGCCGTGCACGAGGGCGGGCGTCCCCTCCAGGGTCTGGACCAGGTTCGGCATCAGCGCGTCCTTCAGGAGGATCGCCGCGGCCCCGTGGACGTAGAGGTCGCCGGCGCCGACCGGATGCTCCTTGCGGTCGAAGGCGATCACGATCCGCTCGAGGCGGGCCTTGAGGTCCGGGATGCCCTCCGCGAGGCAGAGGATCGCCATGACCTCGCTCGCGGCGGTGATGATGAACCCGTCCTCCCGCGGCACGCCGTGCTTCGGACCGCCGAGGCCCGTCACGATGTTCCGCAGCTGGCGGTCGTTCATGTCGAGGCACCGCGGGAACAGGACGCGGGTCGGGTCGATGTCGAGCTCGTTCCCGTGGAAGATGTGCGCGTCCAGGATCGCCGCGATCAGGTTGTTCGCCGCGCCGACGGCGTGGATGTCCCCGGTGAAGTGGAGGTTGATCTCCTCCATCGGCAGGACCTGGGCCCGCCCGCCTCCCGTCGCGCCGCCTTTCGTCCCGAAGACCGGCCCGAGGGACGGCTCGCGGACGGCGACGATCCCCTTCGTGCCGAGGCGGTTCAGGGCCTGGCCGAGGCCGACCGTGGTCAGCGTCTTTCCCTCCCCGTAGCGGGTCGGGGTCGTGCCGGTGACGAGGACGAACTTGCCTTGCCGACCCTTTCGGACTCGATCGACCGCCGCGAGCTTGACTTTCGCGACGAAGTCGCTCTTCAGGACGAGGTCGTCCCTCGACAGGCCGAGGTCCTTGGCGACGTCGACGATCGGCCGCATCTTCGTCGCCTGCGCGATTTCGATGTCCGCGACCATTATCGCGGGAACTGCAAAGGGGCCAAAAGGATTTTCTTCCCTCCTTCCCTTTCGGAAATGGAGGGAAAGGCTTGTCGCGATATGCGAATCTCGTCGCGCTCGCAGGCATCGACATCGGGATCTTGGGCCTCATCATCGCGGCGGGGTCGCCGGACGCCTCGAGGCAGTATGGAGCCGCGCTCGCGGGCGGCCTCCTCGCCTGGTTGATCGGTGGCCTCTTCCTTGTCGGCGCCTATTTCGAAGCGAAACGACCGGACTAGGATCCGTCGACCAGACGGTTCGTCACTTCATCAGCAAGGCGCCCGAAATCTCCTGGAGTCGTTTCATCGGACCGAAGTCGAGGAGGCCTTCCTTCTCGTCCACGCCGATCACGCGGGCCTCATCGATCGGCGTCCGGTTCAAGATCGGCGAGAGGTACGGATACGACGACACGTCGACCCCCAGGGCGAGCGGGCTGAAGGCGGGCAGGACGAGCAACGGCTCCGTGACGAGGAACGCGGGCACGCTCACCGTCGCCCCGAGGTCGTCCTTTAACTTGACCGCGGGATGTTCATGGCCCATGATGATCGGATGGAGCGTCGAGACCTCCTCGTGCCCGTGGACGATCGTGTACCCGCCGATGTCCGCCCGGTTGTTCAGCGGGAGGTTGAGGTCCCCAAGGATCGTCGCGAGGTAGTTGTCGTGGTTCCCGCGGACGAGGACCGGCTTCACGCGGTCTTTGAGGAACCGCAACACCTGCTTCACCTCGACCCACTCGTCGACGAGGTTCTTCGAGAATTCGTGTTTGAAGTCCCCCGCGATCACGACCTGCTCGGCCTTGTTCCGGTCCAGCATCTTCCCGAGGCGCTCGAGGATCACGCGCCGCTGGAACCGCGGGATTGAGACGCCCTGTTCCGCGAGGGCGCCCTCGAAGCCCAGATGGAGGTCCGAGATCACGAGGACGCGCTCCGGGCGCAGGAGGAAGGCGAAGTCCCGCGTCGCCTCCACGCCCGGCCGCACCTCCACGCGATCCATCGGTGCCTCCAGAGCCGCGAGGATAAAATAAGGTTGAGGAAGAAGGAATGCAACCGGTGCGGAAGCCTTTATCCGAGGGGCACGATTCGTTGGGGCGTGGAAGCCGAGCAGGCTCCCCCCCATCGGTTCGCGGTCGCCGGAGCGGTCCTCTTGGCGGGCTTGGTCGTCGGCATGTTCCTCGCCGCGACCTTCCGCTGGCAGCCGTACTTCTGGGAGTGGCTGGCGTACCACAACGGCCTCGTCGCGGCGGTCCTCATCTACCTGCTGCTCTCCGAAAGCGTCGAACCGTCTCGGAGGGCCGTCCCTCCGGACCTGGTCTTGCCTCGCGATCCGCCGGCGGTCCCGGAGGACGTCGAGACGCTCCTCTCGATCGGATGGGAATGAAAAAGGGGGAGCTCCGCGCCAGCCGCAGGACCGGTTGGAGCTCGAACGGAAAAGGGTTCGAACGCTCTGCTGCCGTTCCTGACTAGAACCGTCGCGGCCGGCGCTTTGCGAAACAATCTCGGCAGTAGACGGGCCTCGCGGGGTCCGGCTTAAACGGGACCTGCGTGGCCTGGCCACAGTCCGCGCACACCGCGTCATACATCTGACGCGGGCCGCGGTCGAAGCCGCCTCGTCTTCCGCCTCTGTCTTCGTCCATTCACTACCTACTATCCAAGCCCTTCAGGGCACGGATGGGCGGCTAACGGGACCCATCCCTCATAAAGCTGCGCACCCGACTCGGCCGGGCGGAGGGGCCCTGGAAGGGGCCTCGCCGGGGGATCCCGGGCCACCTCAGGACCGCAAGGCCGAGATCGCCGCCCGCTGCCCGCCGAGCTGCCGCCGGAGCTCGTCCGAGGCCCGCGCGAAGTACGCCTCGACGGCCTCGGCGAGGCGATCGGCCGTCGCCGCCGACCGGCGAGGACCCATGTAGAGGTAGACTTGGCGGGCCCGGCCGCCCCGGTCCTCGTAGTGCCAGAAGTAGACGTATTCCCGGCCCTTGACCGCCTTCACGCGGAAGCCACAACCGACTTGCATGCCTCCGAAATGGAGTTACCCTTACTTAAGGGTAACCACCAGGTGCACGAATCCTGCGTCGCTGGCGTTCATATGCCCCGACCTGCTCGGCCGGGCCGATGGACCCATGCCCCCGGTGCGGCGAGGCGATGTCCCAAGGCTTCGTCGGGGCCACGAGCCTCCCCGCCGGGCTCCAGTGGTTCAGCGGCTTCGCGACGCACCTGCTGTTCGGCATGACCGGCGAGGCGATCGGCCACAACGACGGATCGAAGATGGCGTGGCTCTCCGCCGCCCGCTGCGCGAAATGCCGACTCATCCTGGCGTCGTATTGAGAACGACAGATATAGGCCGTGCCCCATCGGCTCGCCCGATGCGCCTCGCGGTCCTCGCGGACGTGCACGCGAACCTCCCCGCCCTCGAGGCGGTCCTCCGCGACGTCGACAGCCTCTCGCCGGCCGGACTCTGGGTCGCGGGGGACCTCGTCGGGTACAATCCCTGGCCGAACGAGGTGCTGCAGATCCTCCGGGACCGCCACGCGAAGGCGATCCGAGGGAACCACGATCGCGGGGTCCTCGGCGACGACCCGTTCCGGTTCAACGAGCTCGCGGCGGCCGCGCTCCGCTGGACCCGGATCCAGCTGACGCCGGGCTCCGTCGGGTACCTGAAGGACCTGGAGGACCGGACCCGGACGACGATGCCCGAGGGCGTCGTCGCGATGTACCACGGAAGCCCGCGGGACGACGACGAATATGTGTTCCCCTATACGGCGGACGACTCCCTCGTCCGGAAGGCGGGGGCGCCCTTCGTGATCCTCGGCCACACGCACCTGCCGATGGCCCGCGCCTTCCGCTCCGGGCTCCTGGTCAACCCGGGGAGCGTCGGCCAGCCGCGGGACGGGGACCCGCGGGCGGCGTGGGGCCTCCTCGATCTGTCGACCCGGACCTTCGGGCTCCGTCGCGTGTCCTACGACATCGACGCGGTCGCGACCGCGATCCGGCGGACCGGCCTCCCGACGGAACTCGCGGACCGCCTGTACGCGGGCGTGTGACGTCCGCGGATTTCAGATCCATTCCGCTTCGACGGTCCGGTCGCCTCGGACCTGCCCCGTGTTCACCGTGGTCTTCGGCTCGAGCAGGAGGACATGGGCCTCTTCCGCGGCGACGGGTCGATGCTCGACGCCGCGCGGGATGACCGCAAGCTCGCCCTCGCGGAGGTCCAAGGGCCTGTCGCGAAGCTCGATCCGCAGTCGGCCCTTCAGCACGAGGAACAGTTCGTCCTCCCGCTCATGGTGGTGCCAGACGAATTCCCCTTTCACCTTCACCAGTTTCACGTAGGCATCGTTCAGCTCCGCGATGATCTTCGGTTTCCAGGTTTCGTGGATCCGATCGAGCTTCGAATGCAGATTCACCGCCTGACCTGATTTCTTTCCGACTTTCGGCATTCGTATCCTCCGGAGCCCGGGTCGCGGAGATGGCCGACCGAGGTATGAATCGTCGCGGACGGTTCAGGACCGACCGAGCCACCGTCGGATCGGGAGCGCCGCAAGGCCTACCGGGAGGACGCTCAGCAGGAAGGCCAAGTAGATCCACGCCGTAGGCGCGGCCCAGTTCACGGTACCGGCGTACCGCGCGAGGGCGATCAGCTCCAGGACCGCGAAGGCCACGTACCCGCCGGCGAGGGGCGTGATCCGGGGCAGGTCGTTCTCGCGGGTCGCGTGGACGGCCGCGAACCCGATGCCGATCAGCCACGCTCCGATGGCCCGCGAGGTCAATGTCGTGAGGGGCCAGGGCCAG
>VBLS01000062.1 GCA_005878635.1 Methanobacteriota archaeon
CAGCCGAACTACATCGCCTACATTGGAGCGAGTACCTTCGGCGTCTCCGGCGACGGAAACCATCCGAATTTGAATCATCCCACCATCGTCGATCTCATCGAGAATACCGGTCACACGTGGAAGGCCTTCGCACAGGATGCCTCGGGCACCGGCTGCGGTCTCAACCCGCCGCGAGGCGAAGACCATTTCCCGTTCCTATCGTACACGACCGTCACAGGAAGCCCATCCCGTTGCGCCAACCTTCTCCCGGGTTCCGGGACCGAGGTCATCAACGCCCTCAACGCAGGAACGAATTTCATTTGGCTGACCCCGAACGACTGCAACAACATGCACTCCTGCTCCGTCGCCACCGGGGACAACTACATCCACAGCTGGGTGCCGCAACTCCTCACCGCGATGAACGGCAAGAAAGCGTTGCTCGTCCTCACCTTCGATGAAGCGTACACGAATCCTCCGTACATCTATCACGCGTTCGTCGGCCCGGCTGCGAGGTTGGCGTACAAGTCGACGGTCGAGTACTCCCACTATTCCCTGGCCAAGATGATCGAGGACGTCTGGGGCGGTGGAAATCTCGGGCAGAACGATGTGTCCGCGAACTCGCCGACCGAGTTCTTCCTCCCGGGCGGACCCGATTTCGGCCTGGTGGCAAACCCGACGAGCGTCTCGTTCGCCGCGGGCGGATCCGCGACTTCCACGATCAGCTTGACCGCGAGCGGGGGCTTCACGGGGACCGTCGGTCTCACGGCATCATCGTCGCCCGCGGGCGTCACCACGACCTGCGTCCCGTCGAGCATCAGTGGCAGCCAGACGTCCACGTGCACGTTCAGCGCCGCGAATGCAGGTTCGTACAGCGTCACGATCACCGGGACGAGTGGGACGCTCGTCCACACCGCGGCGGTCTCGGTGACCGTCACCGCGGCGGGACCCGTTGCGCGATTCACCTTCGCGCCGGCCTACCCGCAGGTCAATGATACGGTCACGTTCGATGCCTCGTCCTCGACCGATTCCGACCCGACTGCGACGCTCCAAGCCCGCTGGGACTGGGAGGGCGATGGGGCCTGGGACACGGCCTACTCGTCGGTCCTCACCGCGCCCCATGCCTTCGCCGCGGCCGGCACATCCCTCGTCAAGGTCCAGATCCAGGACAATCACGCGCTCACCAACATCGCGAGCCATCCCGTCGTCGTTTCCCCGGTGGGTGGCGGAGGCGCGGGAGCGCCTCCTGGTTATGGCTTGATCGATCCGTCGACGCTCCAGCCGCACGGGCCCATCGCGATCCACGCGAACACCGACTTCACCTCGGCGAACGGCGTGCGCAGCGGGACGGGGACCGCGACCGATCCGTACGTGATCCGCGACTGGTCCATCGACGGCAACCAGTACGCGACAGCCCAGGTGATGGTCTGGATCGAGTCCACGAACCTCTACGTGACCGTGGAGAACGTCAAGGTCACGAACCTCTCCGGGACGAACCAATGGGAGGCGTTCCAGGTCGGCCACTGGCCCGCGATCCTCGCGACGCAACATGTGACGTTCCGACACAACTCCGTCGAGAACGCCCGGCATGCGTACGGCTTCGGGATCCGCGAAGGTTCGACCGACATCCACATCGAGGCCAATTTCGTCGGCCTCGATTCGACGTACGAGTGGCTCGACGGGATCGAGACGGACCGCAATGTCCATGACGTGACCGTCTTCGGGAACTACGTCGACGCGTACACCAGCGGCACGTTCCATACGACCGGCCTCCAACTCGGTGACGTCCACGTCGACGACACGCACCGCACGACCGGCGTGATCGCGATCCACAACACGGTCGTGAACGCCACCGGCAACGGGATCGCCGCCGAGAGTGCGGTCGGGACCGTCGTCGCGTGGAACCTGGTCTACGACAACTACCCCGGCACGAAGGTCATCGGGACGGACTATCCTCGCGGCATTCAGACGGACTGGTACGCGAATGGAAGCGTCGTCGTCGCGAATGTCATCCACACGGTCCACTGGGGCATCGTCGTCGGAGCGGACGGCGGGGTCTTCGCCTTGAATTCGCTCACGGACGTCGATTACGGGATCTACGTGCTCGACCCGGGCGCGTGGACCGGAGTCAGCACCTCGGGCGAGACCATCTTCGCGACCTCCTATGCGAGCGTCGCCAACACCGCGATTCGTCTGCCCGCGAACTTCCAGGGGACCGTCATCGACGTCGGCCCGGGGATCCGCACCTCGGACCTCAGCGCCCTCCAGCTCGCGACCCTCACCGCCGCGTCGAGGATCGTCCTCACGTGGACCGGCCGCACGCTGAACGTCTCGGCCACCGTCGGCGGCACCGTCCTCTACGACACCGGCGATACCGCGGACAGCCAGACGTTGCGGGCCTCCTGGTCCGGCTCGATCGCGAGCCTTCGTCCGACCGCCTTCTCCGCCTCGAACGTGGCCTTCCAACTCACGAGCTCCGCCGACGTCGTCTTCGACGGCACCGGCTTCACCCCGAGCACGACGTACAACTTGACGCGGACGAACTCGGGAGGCACGAGCCGAGTCGGCAGCGCCCAATCGACGCCGGCAGGAGGGCTCACCCTCACGGTCCCCGCGGCCCCGGCCTCCACGTACACGCTCTCCCCCGGAAGCGTCGGGGACGCCGTCCCGCCGGTCAGCACGGCCTCCCTCAGCGGGACCGCCGGAGGGAACCAGTGGTATTCT
>VBLS01000063.1:0-418 GCA_005878635.1 Methanobacteriota archaeon
AGTTTCGGGATCAGCGGCGTTGCCGGACTTCTGATCGTCGAAACGAACCGGCGGGAAATCCACGGCCGTCACCTGGGACGTTGGGATGCCCCGCGAGTTGCAGGCCTCATCGCAATCCTCACCGGCGGTTTCTTGTTCACTTCGGGCACCGTGATGGCCTTCGTTTACATCACCGAATTCCAAACCCTCTCCATCATCCGAATAGGCAACACGGCCGGTTTCGCCCTGTTCATCGGTCTGTACCTGTACTGGACGGCCGAGCGACTCGACGTCGGTGCGAAGACCTTGCGCCGAGTCGCGCTCCTCCTTGGAACGGTATCCATTGCATTGGGCACGATGGCTGCGGTCGCGCTCTACGTCCTGCGGATATCCTTCGATCCTGTAACGGATCTAGTACTCGCCTTGTCCATTCCGACGA
>VBLS01000063.1:527-4882 GCA_005878635.1 Methanobacteriota archaeon
GGCGTGGCTGGCAGCCGAAGGGTCCTTTTCGCCAATTCGATTTACCACCTCACCAACGACGGCGCCGTGACCGTCATCGCCGGCCAAATCACGATCCTCCAGACCCGATTCGCGTTCGGCGCCCTCGAGACCGGCCTCCTGAGTGGCACAGCCCTGTTGATCACCGCCCTCTTTCAGATCGTCTTCGGAGCGATGTCGGACCACCGCGATCCGACTCGGTTCCTGCCCCTCGGCGTCGTCATCTTGGGGGTCGGGTCTATGATGGTCGCCGCGTCCTCCAATTTCTGGATGCTGCTCGTCCTCGTCTCCTTATCCCGGATCGGGGCGAGCTTCTACCATCCCGTCGGCATCTCGTGGATCGGGCGAGAGTTCAAAGGACCGGAACTCGACCGGGCGATGGGATTCCAATCCGCGTTCGGCGACACGGGCGTCATCCTCGGGATGGCGACGACCTCGATCGTGGCCTTCGCCCTCGGATGGCAGGGACCGTTCCTCCTCTGGGGAGGCATCAATCTCGGCGCGGCCGCGGTCGCGTCGTG
Organism: Methanobacteriota archaeon; assembly: GCA_005878635.1. Taxonomy (GTDB): domain Archaea; phylum Thermoplasmatota; class Thermoplasmata; order RBG-16-68-12; family RBG-16-68-12; genus RBG-16-68-12. Next base: position 1,067 of record VBLS01000063.1, read on the forward strand.
GCTCGTCCGACGCCACCGGGCCCCGCCAAGCCCGACGGGTCTCAAGCCCGATTACGTCCAGATGATCCGTGACGTCAAACTGTGGATCTTCCCCCTCGCCCTCGGAGGAGCCGCCTTCTCGATCTTCTCGACCTTCGGGCCGCCGCTGCTGCACCACCGATTCGGCTTCGACGACATCACGTCGGCCGTGGGGATCGCGGTCTGGATCCTCGCCGGCGCCTCCGTCGCGTTCTCCTTCGGCCACGTGAGTCGACGGTTCGGGCGATATCGCACCTTGGTCGCCAGTTACGCGTTCATCGGGATTGCCTGCATCGTCGGGGTCGCCTCCGGGAGCGTCGGGGTCGCCCTCGCCTTGTTCTGGACGCTCGGATCCGCGGTCTTCGTCACCTATCCGGCGCTCTTCTCGTTCGTGGCCGAGGCGAGCCATCGACGCCTCCAGGGCGCCGCGTTCGGACTCCTCTTCGGCTTCCAGCTGCTCGGCGGATCCCTGGGCTCCTTCGCCGCGGGCAGCCTGGCGTCCGCCTTCCGGACGGTCGGCGACTTGGAGTCTACCGCTCCCTTCTACCTGCTCGGGTTCCTCGCCCTCGCGGGGTTCGCGTACCTGCTCGCAATCCGACGACGAGTCCGAGATTCCGGCGCCGCTTCCCCGGCGGAGGTCCCGGTCCTCTGAGTCATCGGAGGAGCGGCTTGGGGACCGACAGGAACCGGGCGACGACACCAATCGCGACGCCGAAGATCGCGGGCAGGACGCTCAGGAGCAGCGAGAATTCCTCCCGCCGCAGGTTCACGAGCAAGAAGAGCAGCAGCGTGAAGAACCCGGCTCCGGATCCGATGAGGATGACGATCCGCCCGAGGCGGACGCGGTCCTTCCAGATCAGATAGGCGCCGAACATGACGGTGAAGCCTCCGAGCGAAGCGATGCCGATGAAGACGTAGGCCAGCACGATCAGGAACGCGGCGTTTCCGAACACCTCCTTGAGGAGGGTGAAGAACCGGTCGACCGTGCGGACTCCGGTGTAGCCGCTCACGAGGAGCAGGACCCCGGCGACGCCGGCGAGCAAGGCCGCCTCGGCATTGGGGCGCACGGGCTCACCGCGCTTGGAGGATCTTCAGCAGGGCGTTGAGATTGTCCGGATGAGCCTCGAAATATTTTCGAACGGGTCCTAGCTCCTGATTAAGCCCGGCGATGACCGCGGCCTTCAGATCCTTCGGATGCAGCTCCCCGCTCGCGTAGGCCTTCGCGAGGGCGTCGAAAGAGTCGTACACGACATCCCCGCCGAACTTCGCATCGCGGGGGATCATCAGCTTTCCCCGCCGCGGGAAGAGGATCAGCCGGGCCATTTCCAGAATTGGATTTCCTTTCGTCTCCTTCGGCGGACAGAAGGCCTTGCTGATTTTTCGTTCGACCTCCTGGGGCGAGTCAGTCAGCAGGATACTCGAGTCCGGTCGCGACTTCGACATCTTGCCGGCGATCAAGTCCATGCGGCCGCCCCCATCGAGGGCCGGGAGGAGCGGCGTGTGCAGCGCGACGACCTGCTTCCATCCGAGCTTCGGCGCCACGTCGCGGTACAGCATGTGCGCATGCCGCTGGTCCATCCCCCCGAGGGCGAGGTCGAGGTCCATCCAGTGGATGTCCGCGACCTGCATCGCCGGGTAGATCAGCATCGACGCGTCGAGGTCCGCCTCCTCTTCCTTCCGGCCCATGATTGTCAGGGCCCGCCGGATCCGTGCGACGGTCGCCGCCTTCGACACGCGGATCACGTTCTGCCAGTACTCCGGATGCTGGACGAACTCGTTCGCGTAGAGGTACTCGACGGCGTTGGGCAGGCCGACCGCGCGGAAGCCGTCCTTGAAATATTCCGCACAAACGCGTAGGGCGTCCAAATTCCCGCCGAGCTTGTCGTTGATATACGCGTGCCAGTCCGCCAGGTAGATGATCGCGTGGAAACCCGATTCAACGAGATCCGTGACCTTCGAACCAATCACGAAGGCGGTCCCGATGTGCATGAGGCCCGACGGCTCGAGGCCCACGTAGGCTCGCGGGGTCCCGCCGCGGTCCAGGAGCGCCCGCAGTTCCGGACGCGTCACGGCCTCCTCCGTGCCGCGGAGCACGCGGTCCGCGCGCTCGTCGATGGCCATCGGGCCCACGCATCCGGGAGGCCCGGGATAAACCTATTAGCGCTTTCGCGTGGCCTCTCGGACCTTTCGCGCCGCCGCGGAGGTCTTCTCCGCGATTTTGGTCACGGCGGGACGGACGACCGCCGCGGTCTTGTCGGCGACGGTCCGGGCGGCCTTCGCCGTCTCCTGGGCAGCCGGCCTCAGGCGGTCCGCGACCTCGCTCGCGGTTCGCACCGTCGTCTCGGCAAAAGGTTGGACCGCTTTGTCGATCTCTTGGACGGCGGGCTGCAACGCATTGATGATCCGCTCTATCGCGGGCTCGACTTCTTTCGACGCGCGCCCCAGCGCTTCGACGCTGACATCGATCGCTCTCGTGGCCGCGTTCCGGGCCTCCTTCACCCAGAGGCCGACATTGCTCCGTCGGGCTCCGCACACCGGACAGTAGACACCTCCCGGCGGGAAGTCCGACCCACACCGCACACACTTCGTATCGTCCATTTCATCACCGAGGATTCAAAGATTTCATCCCTCAAATAAATTTCGATTCATGGCCGGGCCTGAGGGCGGACTTCCACATCGGCGGCCGCATGCACGATCCCGGGGGCGTAGGACTTCACGATCCGCGTCCGGATCGATGCGACCTGCATCCAGTGGGCGCGTGCCGCCGCGGCGAGTCGGCGCGTCATTGCATCGGGGAAATGCTCCTTCGGACCGAGTTCATGATACACGATGGTCCCCTGTCCCCGGAGGGCGCGGAAGGCCACGTCGAGGTACTCGCGGGCGTCGAAGTGCCCCAGGATCACCCAGTCCGCCACGCCGCGTGGCATGACCTGACGGCAATCCCCCTGAAGCGGGACGACGTTCGTCACCCGGTTCAACCGCAGGTTTCGGACCAGGTAAGCGTAGCTCGTCGGATTGAGCTCGCATGCGTAGATGCGTTCCGCGCGACCTCGGGCCGCGATGGGCAACGTGAAGTAGCCGATGCCCGCGAAGAGATCGGCGACGACAGCGCCCGGTCGAATCCTCCGGGCAATCGCGGCCCGCTCCTCGATGTTTCCCGCGGAGAACATCACCTGTGCGACATCGAGCGCGTAGCGGACTCCGGCCTCGACGTGGACCGTTTTGGTCCCGTCGCCCCACAGCACGCGGACGTCCGGTGTCCGCAACGGTCCGTGAATTCCCGATCGATCTTCGAGGACGGTCTGCGCTCCTAGGACCGACCCATACATTCGCCCGATTTCCTTGGCATACTCTTGCGCCGCGGGGCGGAGCCGGAGGACGACGACATCCCCAATTCGCTTCCATCGGCGGGGCGCAAGGTCCGCCGGAATTCCGGATGATTGCAAACGTTCGTGCAATGTCCGTCGCGAATCTCGCCTCGGTGCCCGCGGTGCAAGCCGCGCTTCTGTTTCCCATCGGGCCGCGAAGTCCGTCATGGAGAAGGAGGGCTCGCGGAGGACTGGAATGAGGACCTCATGCCCTCGCTTCGCAATCCTCAACGAGGGATCCACAAGCCTTTGGGTCGAGAGCTTCGCGAGGACGTTGGCGGCTTGTTCGTGCGGCACCGCCAGGACTCGCATCGCCTCGACGAATGGAGTCAGGGGCTTCACTCCTTTTCGTGGATGCTCTCCGCGATATCTATATGAGGGGTGACCTTCTTCGGCGCGTTACATGCGGGCCCTCGCCCTGGCCCTTTCC
>VBLS01000064.1 GCA_005878635.1 Methanobacteriota archaeon
CTATCCGATCCTCGACTACGTCTGTCCGAAGTGCGACCTCGGCGGGGACCAGGGCGTCCCGGACTGGTACGTCTCTCCGACCGGGAGGGACGACGCCGCCGAGGAGTGAGCCTTCGGGGGGACGTCGATGCCCGAGGTCGTCATCCGCGCGTTCCGGGTCAGCGGGTACGTCCCCGGCCCTTGTTCGAAGTGCTCCAAAGAGGAACGGGGCCTCGTGATGTTCGAGGATTACGCCCTCGGATGGGAGTGCCTCGCCTGCGGCGAGGTCGGCCGGGCGGACCGCGTCGAGTGGATCGAGGGCAAGGATTCCGCGATGGCAGAACTCGAGGACGAAGAGGAGTGATCAGAGGACGCCGCACGCGGGGCAGATCCCGCGGCCGTAGCACGCCTCGCACTTCCGCTCGAGTCCGAGGGTCCGCCGAATGCCGCGGCCCAAGCAACGGGAACAAAAGCCTGTATCGCCGCACCGCGGGCACGGCCGTTCGATTTTCCGGATCGCGAACGGAACCTGCTTGTTCGTCGGATCCGCGGCCGCGAGCTCGCGGAGGATCGCGAGGGCCTCCGGACGGCCGGCGTCGCGGTCCCGACGGAACACCAGCGCGGCCTTGAGCATCCGCGCCTTCCAGTGCACCGGATCGACCCGCAGGACATCGTCGATCGCGGCAAGGTGCGAGCGACCTCGGGGACGTCCTGGAACTCTTGGTCGTAGTCGATCTCGCGCCGCAATAGGTCCGTCCGGCGGGCCTCCCGCGCCTTGTCCGAGAGACGGATCGCCCTCGCAAGGTGGGTGACCGCGTAAAGCTCGCGGGCCGACGGATCGTCCGGCTGTTCGGAAAGGGCGGCTTCCACCAATCCCATGGCCTTGTCGAAGTCCCCTTTCTCGAGGGCGGCCTTCGCTTCGTCGGTCTTGGTCGTGGGCACGGCGTGTGCCAAAGAACGCGGTTCTCTTAAGGGTGCCCGTCGGCCCCGAACCTTCATGTCTCGGTGGCCGTTCGGTGGCCGCGATGCGAGGCGCGGACGCCTTCGAGGACACCGCCTTCTTGGGCCTCGCCCGCTCCGGGAAACGGGATCCGTACCGCCTTTCGTTGTTCGGCGAGCACCTCGAAGAGGACGAGAGGCCGCTCGCGTTCCTTCCCATCCAAGGAGGCACCCTCCTGGTCACGGACCAACGGCTCCTCGAGCTGCGGGCCCATCTGGAGGTCCACGGTGCCTGGAACGTGAAGCAGTTCCAAGGCTACGCGTTGCACCGAGCGGTCTCGCGCAGCATCGTGCGCGAATTGACGCACGAAGTGCTGCCCGTCGTCGACGCGGTGGGGAACCGCCGGAGCGAGGATCGGCTTCGACTCGCGACGGAGGACGGACCGCTGGACTTCCTGGTCTCGAAGGGACCGGCTCCGACCCTCTCCGAAGACGACGTCCACGTCCTGCGCACGACGATCTTGGGCCCTCAGGCGAAATAGCCCCGTTCCCGGTCGATCCGCCGGAGGAGCTCCTGGGCCGGCTCGTACTCCGGGTTCACCTCGAGCGCCTGCCGCAGGGCCTTCCGCGCCTTTTCGCGCAAACCCTTCTGAAGGTACACCCGCGCGAGGTTCGTGTAGGCGTAGAAGTAGCAGCAGTACCGCGGGGCGGCGATCGCGCGTTCGAGCCACGGGATCGCCTCGTCGAGCCGGCCGACTTCGATGAGGTACGCCCCGATGTCGTTGTACGGATTGCCGAAGGAAGGGTCCACGTCGATCGCGCGCTTGCATTCCTCGATCGCGTCGTCGTAACGGCCCATGAAGCTCAGCGCCCATCCGTGGAAGGTGTGGGCCTCGGCGGTCGGCTCGAGGCGGATCGACCGCTCGTAGGCATCCGCGGACCGTTCGAGTTCCCCCGCGCTCTGCAGGATGTAGGCCGCCTGGAACGCCCGGCGGGCGGCCTGCTTCGACGGTTCTCGGTCGGCGTCGAAGGCCGCGGGATCCAAGGGTCCTTGGGAGAACGTCTCGTCGACGAGGTCCCGGAAGTGCTGGTCGTAGTGGCCGGTGACGCGGCCCTCCCAGGCATGGGCGAGCAGGTCCTCGACCGCGAAGAGACGGCCGAAGTCGACCGGCCCCGAGTCAGCGGTCTCCGAGGGTCCTTCGGCGCCCTCCGACGGGGCCTCGTTGAAGGTCATCTGGGCCGTCTCGCCGCTCCGTCGAACGAGCTTCACGAACGCCAGGTCGTGCACCCCGTGCCCCCGGCCGATCAACGATCCGGGATCCGCGAGGAGGCGGACGAGCTGCCTTGGCGGGGTCGCGTCGAGGACGAGAATCCGATCGAACGTCTCATCGGGGATCGACGGGAGGACGCGGACCGCGCCGAAGCCCGCGGCCTCGAGGCGCCCAGCGCTTCGGGTCCGTCGCTCCGAGTCGGTCTCCACGACCACGACATGTTCCGGTCCGACGATTTCGGCGAGGAGCGCGGCCGGGTAGCCACCTCGGCACCCCGCGATCAGGACTCGCAGGCCCGCCTCCGGCTCGAGGAGGTCGATCGCCGCGACGAGGCATCGAGGGGACGGCATCGTTGGTGGATTCGTCGAAATGTGAACCGGGAGCGGCATGTCCGCGTACGCGAGGAGGCTCAAGGACTCCGGCAGAAACGATTCCTGACGAACGTGGAGGAACGCGTGGTCGAGGTCCGGACTCCGCAGAAGGCCGAGCCCTTTCAGCTCGGCGCGAAGGTCCGGCCGGGCCCACATCTGCGCGTCTCCAGACGTCTCTAAGGGGTGGGTTGGTTAAAAGGTTTCAGCGGCGTTACAATCCGAAATCCTTGGCGTACAGGGTCCGGGCCTCTCGGATTTCAGCCTCGGTCAACGCGGGCGCATCGGTGGTGGCGACGTTCTCCTCGACCTGTTCGACGGTCTTCGCGCCCGGGATCGCGACGGAGGTTCCTGGGAACGCGAGCACGAATCGCAGCGCGGTCTGCGTCCGCGTCCGGTTCGGTTTCGTCAAGATCGACAGTCGTTCTGCGGCGGCGACTCGACCCGCGACCATGGACCCGGGCCAGTGATGCCGGATGTCGCCCGGAGGGAACCGCTGGCCGGGGCGGATCTTCCCGGTGAGGAATCCGTTCCCGAGCGGTTCGCGGGCGATGATGCCCACGCCGGCGCGGTGCGCGGCCGGCAGGATCTCGTCGATCCATTCCTGTCGGAACAGGCTGAAGGGAATCTGGAGGGCCTCCGGCTTCCCCGATTCGAGGCACAACGACGCTTCCATCGGCTCGTGGACCGAGACGCCGTAGTGGGCAATCTTGCCCTCCGCTTTCAGCGCCTCGAGGACTTCATAGGTGGCTGGATCCGCCATCATCTCCGCAGGCGGGTTGTGCAGCTGGTACAGGTCCACGTGGTCGGTCCGCAGGCGGTGCAGCGAGCGTCCCAACGCGAAAGCGATGTATCCGGGATCGAAATTCGCCCGGACTTGCCCATGGTAGAAATCGCCGCCGACCTTGGTCGCGAGGAGCACTTGGTCCCGGCGTCCTTCGAGGGCCTTCCCGAGGACTTCCTCGCTGTGCCCCCATCCGTAGACGTCCGCGGTATCGAAGAAGTTCACCCCAAGGTCGACGGCCTTCTGGACGGCGGCGACCGATTTTGCGTCGTCCGTCGGGCCGTACGAATTCCCGTGGGCGTTTCCACCGATCGCCCAGGCCCCGAATCCGATTTCCGAGACCTGGAGGCCGGTTTTGCCGAGCGACCGTCGTCGCATCGGCGTCCGAACGAAGCCCTCTCTAAGAATCTTTTCGACGCGGGTGGGCGCGAGACCCCTCCATCTTGGGACACGGCACGGAATCGCGAATGAATTTCGCAGCGAAGGGTTCAAGTGCCCCTTCGCGAGGAAGGGACCTGCATCGGGTGCTTGCATGCACGCCAAGGCGATCCTCCTCGTCCTGTGCCTCCTCGCGACCGCGATTGCCGCCATCTTCGCCGCACCCGTGTCGCGCGCGGCGACCGTGATCAACGGACAACTCGTCGAGGAAACGGGCCCCACCTCCGTGCTCGGTGGAGGGGACCACGTGTTCGTGCGCTTCGGATCCGACGCCGCCTTCGGCGTCGTCTATGGCACGACCGCGAATCCGAACAACGTCTACATCGTCGCGATCAAGG
>VBLS01000168.1 GCA_005878635.1 Methanobacteriota archaeon
GTGGCGATCGGGGTGAAGCGCCAAGTGAAGTTGTTGTTCGAGGCCGGGCCGTTCGGGTCGAAACTGGCCCCCGCGCTGAAGGTGATCGTCGTATTGTTGGCCACGTAGGCCTGGTAGTTCGTGAAGGTCGCGTTGACGACGTAGAACTTGCCGGCGGGGGCGATCACATTCCCTCTCGCGACGCCTTGTAGGGACTGGGAGACGATCATCCGATATTGGTAGGTCGCCGGCGCGGGCGGGAGCCCCGTCCACACGCCCGGGTCGACCGTGACCGTCGTGTAGTTCGAGATCGTCACGGGCGCGCCGGCCGGACTAATCGTGGACGGCGTCGAGTTCAGTTCGTACTTCTTCGGGAAGGAGACAAAGTACAGGTAGTCCTGGTACACGGACACGTTCTTGTCCGGGATCATCGTGAGGTTCACGAAGTAGGTCTTCGCCCCGTTCGCGATGTACGGCGGCGCTCCCTTGATCTTGTACTGCGCCGTGGTGTTGATCCAGACCTTCGCGTTCGGGGTGCCGAGCGTGTTGCTCATCGAGAGGGCGAACGACGAGAGCGTGGAGTTGTAGGACCGCGAGTTGGTCGTGAAGAAGCCGTCCGTCGTCACATACCCAGGCCCTTTTGCGGTGAGCCAATTCTGGAAGGCCGTGATTTCTGGTGCGCTAAGCGTTCCGTCCCCGTTCCCGAGGGTCGCATCGATCTGGAGCCGAAGATTCCGCAGGCTCGGCGGATCGAGGCCCGGCAGCGTGCTGTCGGCATTGAGCGTCACGTTCCGCCACACGGTCAGGTTGTTCCAATCCGCGGCACCGTACAGGACGGTCGTCGCGTACTGTTCCGGCGTCGCGGGCTGCAAGTTCACGTCGATGAGGGTGGGCGTTCCGGTCACGGTGACGGACTGACTCGAAGACCGGTATCCGTTCGCGTCGACGATGAGGGTGTAGGGTCCGTTGGGCGTCCGTGCAGTCTCGAATTGGTAGAGGCTTCCGCTCACGGTGCCGGGGATGAGCCGAGAGATGCTCGTGTTCGCCGCCGACGGATTGTATAGCCAAGCCACGACGCCGGCGCTGAGGGGCACGTTGAACGGATCTCGGACGTGCCCGAAGAGGACGCTCGTCCCCGCGAGGGTCACGGTAACCGACGACTGAGCACTCACGTCGACCGAAGATTCGACCGTCGCGAAGGCAGACGCCGACGACCGCAACGTGAAGACGGCCGGCCAGAGCGTGAGGTTGACGACGCCCGTCGTGCCCGTCGTCCCTTGCGTGACGAGCTGGATCCGCCCGGTCGGGTTCGTCGGCTGGTAGGCCGCCACGGTCGCTCCCCGGATCGGGGAGCCTCCGCTCATGACCGTCACCGCGAGGACCTTCGGGTTCGGCGGCGACACGTACTGAGTGAGGCAAAGGTCAATCGACTTCGTGGTCGTCCCATCGAAGCGGACGGGCGTCGTCGTCGAGCCGCTGTACCAACCGGACCGGTTCACGGAGACCGTGTAGCTCGCGGTCGGCGGCTGGTTGAAGACGTAGGAGCCACCGCCATCCGTCGTGGTCGTCACCGGCGGCACGATCCCGTTGACGTCGACCAGGGTGACGGTCGCGGAGTCGACGAAGGGGAGCGGCCCACCGCACGTACTGACGACCCCGACGATTTGGGCAGCCCCCCGGGCCGTCAACGGGACGAGCGCGGCGATGCCGAGGAACAGGACGAGGAGGATTGCGAATAGCTGCAATCCGCGGGGGGCTCGGCGATGCATGCGAGGTTCTCCTCGTTCACCTAGGAATCCGACCCGTCACGGAACCCGGTTGCGGGGCCGGAGAATGCGGCGAATTGAGTGACGGTATATAAGAGTAATGGGAGAGATTTCGAACCGGCTCCTCCGAGCAAAAATCGATAGGGCTCCGGCCCTTCCGCGGTCCCGTGGCCTCGTCCGTCCAGTTCGCCGCGGCGACGGCCGTCTTCCTCCTGACCTATGTGCTGATCTCGCTGCGCACCGTCCGCCGGTTCCCGATCGAAAAGCCCGCGGTCGCCATGCTCGGCGGCGCGCTGATGCTCCTGCTCGGCGTGCTCTCGCCCCTCGAGGCGGTCCTCGCCATCAACCTCGATGTGATCCTCCTCCTGATCGGGATGATGGTTCTCGTCTCCGGACTCGAAGTCTGCGGGTTCTTCGATCTCGTCTCGTCCCGAATCGCGGCGCGGGCGAAGAGACAGCTCTCCTTCCTGACGTGGCTCATGATCGCGACGGCGGCCCTTTCTGCCCTCGTGCTCAATGACGCCATTGCACTCCTCGTGACCCCCGTCGTCATCCGGAGTGCGCGGTCGCTGAAGGTCAACCCCGTACCCTATCTGGTCGCCGTGGCCATTGCCGCCAACGTCGGCAGCGTCGCCACGGAGGTCGGGAATCCCCAGAATGCCTACATCGCGATCCGCTCCGGGATTCCGTTCCTGACCTTCACCGTCTATCTTCTCCCGGTGACGATCGTCTGCCTGGCGATCGCCATCGCGGGGGTCCGGCTCGCGTTTCGGAGGGATCTCGCCGCTCCGATCGCCGGCGAGGTCGCCGCGCCGATCGTCCCCCTCCAGCGGCGAGGGTTGACCCTCACGTTCGGGGTCGCAGTCGTCGTCGCCGCGGCCTTCCTGGCCTCTCCCCATCCCGATTGGCTGCCCCTCATCGCCCTGATCGGCGGTTCCATCGTCCTTTTCTTCCTCCCCTTCGCCTCGACCGTCACCGCGCGATCCCTCATCGCCAAGGTCGACTGGAGCATCATCCTCTTCTTCGTCGGCCTGTTCCTCCTCCTGGCCGGCGTCCGCGCCTCCGGGCTCTCCGCCGCGATCCAGGGCGCGTTCACGTCCGCGCTGGGCGGGCAGGCCGGTGGACTCGCCTGGCTCGTCGGCCTGTCCTCCCTTCTTTCGAACCTGATCAGCAACGTCCCCGCGGTCTTGCTCCTCGCGGAGGTCGTCCCGCAAGGCTCGACCCAACTTTGGCTGGCGCTCGCGGCGAGCTCGACCTTGGCCGGCAACGCGACGATCCTCGGCGCGGCGTGCAACGTGATCGTCGTGCAGGTGGCGTCCCGCGAAGGCGTCTCCGTGACGATGAGGGATTTCGTGAAGGCCGGCCTGCCGGTGACCGCCGCGACGTTGATCGTGTCGACGGTCCTCATCGCCCTCTTGGTGCCCGCCTGAGCCGAAGTCTTATGGATTCCCGGATACCTTGGCCGGGCCGTGGGACGTAGGACAGACTTCCCGGTCGAGCGCGTTCGGATGACGGATCGTCTCGTGCGGTCCGGCTACATCCGACGGCCGAGCGTTCGGGCCGCGTTCCTCGCAGCGCCCCGCGAGGCCTTCGTGCGACCGGAGGACCGGGACGAGGCCTATCAGGACGTCCCCCTGCCGATCGGATCCAGCCAGACGATCTCGGCGCCGTCGATGATCGCGATCATGCTCGAGGAAGCGTCCCTCGAACCGGGAGAGCGGGTCCTCGAGATCGGGACGGGCTCCGGCTACCATGCCGCGCTCCTTGCGGCGATCGTGGGCGCGAAGAACGTCGTTTCTATCGAGAGGCACGCCGGCCTCGCCGGACGAGCGAAGGCGAATCTCGCGGCAACGGGTTTCCGGGAGGTCGCCGTGGTCGTCGGCGACGGCAGCCTCGGCTACCCGGAAAGGGCCCCCTACGATTGCGTCATGGCCACGGCGGGCGCCCCCCGGATCCCGGACGCTTGGCCGGGACAGCTCGCCCCACGGGGTCGCATCGTCGCGCCGATCGGCGCCTCGGCACACGGTCAGGTCCTCGTGATCGCCACGCGGGGGCCGGAGGGGCGCCTCGAGGTCCGCGAGGGCACCCCATGCGCCTTCGTCCCGCTCATCGGGGCGCAGGCCTGGCCGGCCTAGCTCAGGCGCCCGGGGTCGAACGGCCCCAGGCCTCGTCGGGCAGGGTCTTGTACAGAGGATCGTCGGGCCGGCTTTCCTCGACGGACAGGATCCGATCGATGTCCCGGTCGTTCAGGGACCAGTAGAAGATCCTCCAATTGCGGCCGTCCAGGAGCGGGACCGTCTCCCAAAAGGTCTGGAGGAGCCCGGCATCGGCCAGGTTGTAGAACAGTTTGCGGTCCTCCGGCTGGATGACGTTGTCGATGATTTGGCTCGCGAACCCGAAGTAGCTCATGACCGTGCGGGCCTCGTTCAGGGCCTCCGCGGTCGTCCCGCCCAGGCGCCTCTCGATGGCTCGCGCCAGTTTTCGGACGGTGATCATTTCTCGCACCACACTCCATGTATAATTGGGCCTTCGTCGGCCTTATAGATTTGCCGGATTGTCGCCGCATTTCCCGGAGCCTGACGAGGCCGCGGGAGGCACCCGGCCCGCCTCCTTCGCCACGTTATTTTTATCGAGAGTGAATATGGCGGAACACCCTTTAAGGGGTCCCGGGGACGTCGGTGAAGCGGAAGATTCCGATGAAGCGGAAGTCCGGAAAGCCGATTGTCGACCTGGAGAAGGAACCCGCCGTCGTCCACTTCAACGTCGGTTCGGGATATGTCAGCTACCTGGAAAGCGACGCCGACAGCCAAACCCCGCGCGTCAAGAGCGTCGTCATCTCGAGGGAGCCGGCGTAGGTTTTCCTCGCCCGCGGACTATTTTGAATAGCTTCGGTGTCGGCCGGCCGCGCCTTTTGCTCGGCGATGACCGGGTGGCCGGAGTGGACCGAGTGGGATTTGAACCCACGGCTTCCGCCTTGCGAAGGCGGCGATCTTCCGCTGATCTATCGGCCCAGCATCGCCCCGCACATCGGGGGCCCGCAAATAGATTTCGTCTGCGGCCCGCAAGGGGATTACGAGGGCGCCCGGAAGAGCCGCACCCCGGTCCGTCGAATCCGATGTGGCCTGGCCGACGGGTCAATCCTTTAAGAGCATCGGGCATGTGCGATGGCGCGGCGACATGAGCCTTCGTTTGTTCAACACGCGGACGCGGCGCAAGGACCTGTTCGTGCCGCGGATGCCCGGCGTCGTGAAGATGTACGTCTGCGGGCCGACGACGTACGACTACAGCCACCTGGGACATGCCCGTTCGTACATCGCGTTCGACACCGCCCGCCGGTACTTGGAGTCGCTCGGCCTCCGGGTCGCCTACGTGCAGAACTTCACGGATATCGAGGAGGTGATCATCCAGCGGGCGGCGCAAGCGGGGAAGCCGCCGCTCGAGTTTTCGCAGTTCTTCATCGATGCTTTCCTAGAGGACATGCGGGCCTTGAACGTCCGGCCGGCGACCCACTATCCCAAGGTCACGCAGCACATCCCCGACATCGTGGCCCTCGTCCAGCGGTTGATCGACCGCGGCTACGCCTACGCCGTCGACGGGGAGGTATACTTCCGGACGAGGAAGGCGAAGCACAGCTTCGGGATCCTCTCCCATCGGAAAGTCGAGGATATCGTCGTGGAGCCCATGTCGCAGGCCGGCAAGAAGGAAGACCCGCTGGATTTCGCCCTCTGGAAACGATCGAAGGAGGGCGAGCCGTCGTGGCCGAGCGCCTGGGGACCCGGGCGGCCCGGGTGGCACGTCGAGTGCAACGCCATGGCGTTCAAGTACCTCGGCGCGCCCCTCGATATCCATGGGGGCGGCCTCGACCTGATGTTCCCCCACCACGAGAGCGAAGCGATGATCTGCGAGGGGGCCTGGGGCGTCGACTGGTCGCGAACCTGGATGCACAACGGGTTCCTCACGCTGGAACGGGAGAAGATGTCGAAGAGCCTCGGCAACTTCGTGACGATTCGGGAGGTCTTGCGGGACTATCCCGGGGAAGCCGTCCGGCTCTGTCTGCTGAAGAGCCATTACCGCGAGAATGTCGAGTACGACGAAGCCCTCCTCGCGCGAGCGAAGGGGCAGTGGGGGGCGATGCGCGGGGCGATCGCGTCGGCCAAGGGCGCGGGGGGAACGGGGACCGACGGCAAGGTCGCCGCCGTATTGGCGCGGACGCAATCGGCGTTCCGCGACGCGATGGACGATGACCTGAACACGCAGGATGCCGTCCGGTCGCTGCAGCGGATGACCGAGGCCCTCGCCGCGTTCGGGGGCGTCTCGGCGGAGGAAGGTCGCGCCATCGTGAGCGTCTATCGGGAGTGCGGTCGGGTCCTCGGCCTCTTCGCGGATCTCGGATGATGACACGTCAACGAGGACGTGGCGGAAGTCTTTTATCGAAGCCCCGCATGGACGAATTCCCTCGGTGGGAGCTCTCTGGCGGAATTCAAAGCGGTCATCGCAGATCCCAAGGACGGCAAGTCGTACAAGCGGGACATCACCGGGCACTACGCCAACGCCTTGATCGGCAAGAAGCTCGGCGACGACCTCGACGGCCTGTACGTCGGCCTGCCCGGCTACAAGCTCCAGATCACCGGAGGGAGCGACAAGGACGGCTTCCCGATGCGGTCCGACCTGCCGGGGCCGCGGCGGAAGGGCCTCCTGATCAGCGGGGGCGTCGGGTTCCATCCGCCGCGCCCGGGGATCCGGAAGAAGAAGACGGTCCGCGGGAACACGGTGTCGCCGGACATCCTGCAGCTGAACCTGAAGATCGTCCAGCGCGGGCCGAAGTCGATCGACGACGCGTGGCAGGAGCAGGCGCGATGAAGGTCCCGGGCCAGCCGGAGGTCAACATCGGCGTCGTCGGACATGTCGACCATGGGAAGTCCACCTTGACCGAGCGGCTCACGGGGGAGCGGACGGACCGACACAGCGAGGAGATCAAGCGGGGCATTTCGATCCGCCTCGGCTACGCGGACATGGCGATCTACAAATGTCCGAAGGACGCGGAGCCCGCCGCGTACCAGACCACGGAGGTCTGCAAGACCCACAACGTGAAGGGCGAGCTCCAGCGCATCGTTTCCTTCGTCGACTCGCCAGGGCATGAGACGCTCATGGCCACGATGCTGAGCGGGGCCGCGATCATGGACGGCGCCCTGCTCGTCATCGCGGCGAACGAGGATTGCCCGCAGCCGCAGACGAAGGAGCATCTGATGGCCCTCGGCATCATCGGCGTCGACAAGATCATCATCGTGCAGAACAAGATCGACATCGTCGACCCGAAGCAGGCGGAGGAGAACTACAAGCAGATCCTCGCGTTCGTCAAGGGCACCGTCGCGGAAGGCGCGCCGATCGTCCCCGTGAGCGCGCATCACGACGTCAACCTGGACGTCCTCCTGATGATGATTCAGAAAGTCATCCCGACGAAACCCCACGACGAGACGAGGCCCGCGCGGATGTACGTCGCCCGGTCCTTCGACGTGAACCAGCCCGGCATTTCCCCGGAGAAGATCGTCGGCGGGGTCATGGGCGGCAGCCTGATCCAGGGCCGGACAAAAGTCGGGGAGGAGATCGAGATCTCTCCGGGGAGGCAGGTCACGGTCGGGAACCGGACGGAATGGAGGAACCTCACGACCTCGATCCGATCCCTCCATAGCGGAGGCGCCCCGCGGAAGGAAGTTCGGCCGGGCGGACTCATCGCGATCGGCACGAACCTCGATCCCGTCCTGACGAAAGCGGACGGCCTCGTCGGCCGCGTCGTCGGACCCCCCGGGTCGCTCCCCGAGGTCGTGATGAAGATGTCCGTCGAGGTGAACCTCCTCGAGCGGGTCGTGGGGGTGCCGGAGGAGTTGAAGGTCGAGGGGATCAAGACCTCGGAGCCGCTCATGGTGTCCGTCGGGACCGCCACGACGGTCGGCGTCGTGACGTCGGCCCGGGAGAACCGCGCGGACATGGCCCTCAAGATCCCCGTCGTCGCCGAGCTCGGCCAACGGGTCGCCGTGTCCCGTCGCATCGGCGGAAAGTGGCGACTCATCGGGTATGGCGTGATCAAGTAGGCGGTTAGGCAATCCGAATTCGACCAGGCCGGTCATCCATTTCGTGCAGATTCACGAAACAGACTCGTTCGGCTCCCTGCGGCTCCGAAGGTTTCCGTTTTCGTGCAGATGCACGAAAGTTCACCCGATCGTCGCGGGAGTCTTTTCGTGGTCGATGCCTGCGTGCGACAGGAATCCGTCAATTTCCGCCACCAGAGTTTGGCGGACGAACAAGACAGATTGGCCGAGATATCGGACGCCTTCCTTCTCGACGAAACCCGGGTATCGGTAAGTTCTCCCATTGGCCCGAGTCGTGTCGCCGTAGACGAATCGATAAACGTGTGCCGTGGTCGGGCGATCCTTGCTGTCCACGTCCCATGTGACGATGAAGCCGGACTCGCGCGACCTTTGCCTCCCCTTGCGCACCCGGGCCATGGTGGTTTTCCGGACCATGCAAATCCTCTTTCGTGTAAATACACGAAATGCGGACCTCGGGTTCAATCCTCCCTCGGGAGAGCAGCGAAAGTGAAATTCCCGCGAGGTTTGCCCATCGACTTCTCTGGCCTTCACACGATACGGCCAAGAGGAAGGGCCCCCATCGCCAGACTCGAATGCGCGTCCTCCACCGCGACCCGAAAACGGGAGAGATCAAGGTCCGCGTGGAGAACCCCGACGACCTGTGGCATCTCCACAATCTCCTCCAACCCAGCGATCTCGTCTGCGCCTCGACGTACCGGCGGGAGGACGTGAAGACGGACAAGCTTCGCCCGGAACGTGGCGAGAAAGTCCGCGTCACGCTCACGATCCGCGTCGAGGACGTCGAGTTCCAGGCCTTCTCGGACCGACTCCGGGTCTCCGGGGTCATCGTCGAAGGTCCCCAGGACCTCGGCCGACATCACACCCTGAACGTCGGCGTCGAGGACATCCTGTCGATCATCAAGACGTGGAAATCCCACGAGCTCCGGCGAATCGACGAGGCCGTCGCGGCCGCGCAGAAGCCCCTCGTGG
Organism: Methanobacteriota archaeon; assembly: GCA_005878635.1. Classification (GTDB taxonomy): domain Archaea; phylum Thermoplasmatota; class Thermoplasmata; order RBG-16-68-12; family RBG-16-68-12; genus RBG-16-68-12. Next base: position 8,822 of record VBLS01000168.1, read on the forward strand.
CGTTCCTGTCCCTCGACGACGAGGAGGCCCTGATCGCCCAGCTGCGGCAATATGGGGTCCGTGAGCTGTCGACGGTCCGGGCGCCGGGGCACGGCAAGATGTTCCCCTCCGGAGACGCGCGGACCGCCTTCTTCGACGACATCCTCGTCCAGCTGCGGGCCACGGAGGTCGGGGAGGCGCTGGTCCTCGTCGGGCCCGGCTTCACGCGGGAGGCCTTCGTCGAGTACCTGAAGGCCCGCGATCCTCCCTTGGCGGCGAAGGTCCACGTCCATGGCACCGCGCATGCGGGGATGCAAGGGATTCAGGAGGCCCTCCGGGCGGGCGTCGGCGCCAAGGTATTCGGAGAAAGCCGGGTCGGATACGAGACGCAGCTCGTGGAGAAGCTCCTCGAGGCGATCGCCACGGACCGTCCGGTCGCCTATGGCCCGGCGGAGGTGCAGGAGTCGGCGGACGCCGGCGCGATCGAGACCCTCCTCGTGAGCGATGCCGTCGTACGCAACCCGGGGATCGAAGAGCTCATGCGGACCGCCGAGTCGGCCCGCGGAACCGTCGTCCTAGTGAGTCGCCACCACGAGGCGGGCAAGAAGCTCGAAGCGCTCGGGGGCATCGCCGCCCTCCTTCGGTTCGCGATCAAGTGACTCGTTCCCGGTCCTGTGGAAAAGCATAGTTCCAACGGAGGGATGCCCATGTCCGGAGCCATGAGGGACCCGGTGCCGACGGCGAAGGGGAAACTCCCCGTCCTCGGTTACCGTTTGTTCTGGGAATCCTTCGGCTCGCCGGATCGTGGCACCGTCCTCTGCCTGCACGGCGGCCCGGGGGTTCCCCACGGATACCTCACCTGCCTCGCGGACCTCACCTCGTTCGGCTATCGGATCGTCTTCTACGACCAGCTCGGGGTCGGCAAGAGCGACCGGCCTCGAGGGACGTCCCTCTTCACGATCGAGCGCGCCGTCGAGGAAGCCGAGGGCGTCCGGAAGGCCCTAGGGCTCGGGAGGATCCACCTGCTGGGGAACAGCTACGGCGGCATGCTCGCGCTTGCCTACGCGATCATGTATCAACGTCATTTACGGAGCCTCGTCGTCGCGAGCGGGCTTCCGAGCGTGCCGGTCGCGAACGCGGAGCTCCGCCGTCTCGTGCGGACCTTGCCGAGCCGGGTCCAGCGGACGATCGAACGGCTCGAGCGTGAGGAGGCCTTCGACAATCCCACGTACGCGCGAGCCGCGATGGCCTTCTACCGCCGCCACATCTGCCGCCTCCCGACGTGGCCTCGCGAGCTTACGCGGGCGATGGGGGAACTCAGCCAGCCCGTCTACCGGACCATGTGGGGGCCCAGCGAGTTCGCGGTCCAAGGCTCCCTCCGCTACTGGGACATCACGGATCAGCTGCCGGCGATCAAGGTGCCCACGCTCATCACCGGCGGAAAGTACGACGAGATCACCCCGCGCATCGCCCGAAGCATCCATCGAGGGATTCGCGGCTCGAAGATCGTGATTTTTCCGGAGAGCTCGCACCTCCCGATGCTGGAGGAACGGGAACGGTACATGCGCACCGTGGGCAATTTCCTTCGACGTCACGACGGCCGTTGAGATCGACCCGCTTCCGGCCCGCCGTCGAATCGACCTCACGCCCGGCCGCGGGACTCGCCTCGCACAATCCCCGCCGCGATCAGATGGGCGATCCGGAGCGGTTCCGGGAGGACCCCCCGCACGATCGTGAGACGGAGGGCTTCGCGCACGGCCTCCCGGTCCGTGCCCACGTAGGAGATCCAGACGGAACCTTGGCCGAGGCGGACCGACTCGACCCGATGGCGGCGCATGAGACGCAGCCGGTCCGCCCAGTCGTCGAAGCGGCGTCGAAGGGCCGTTTCAATCGCCGCCAGGTCCGGCTTCCGGCGGGTCACCGTCACGACCGGACGGCCCACTTTCTCATGCAACGAGTCCACGTCGATCACGTTGAACCCGCCGACCGCGGTCCCGTCGATCAGGATCATCGCGAGGCCCGCTCGGTAGCGAGAGCCCGCCACCATCGAGGCGATCCGGTCCGTGGCGTCGTGGCCGTCGACCTCCGCGATCGTCGTGAGGACGCCCTCGATGTACGACGGCGCTTGGATGACGACCCCCACGACCGGGACCGATTCGTCGGAGAAATGGAAGGGAGCGTCGTCGATCCCGAGGAATCGGGACTTGGCCTTCATTCGTCACATCAACTTGAGGCCGCCCGTCACCTGATCGACGAGGGCGTTCGGTCCCGGGCCGATGCCCACGCAGGTCACGGTCCCCGGCGGGAGCTCCGTGAGGCCCGCGTCCTCGACGAGCGCCGCGGTCAGGCCGACCGAGCGCGCGCGGTTGCGAAGGGCCTGGAGGTCGCCGACCGTGCCACCCTTCACGACGACCTTCTTCTGTCCTTCCGCCCACCAGTCCGCGAACCACTTGCGGTGGTGCGTGCGCGCCTCGAACGCCGCCATGACCGCGGCGTGGGCGACCTGCACCGCGAGCTTGCCCCGCGACAGCTCGAGGTCCGAGCGGACCGCGATCACGAGCTTGTGGTCCATGCGCTCGCCCCGTCAATACAGCTCCGCCGCCCGTTCCTCTTCGAGCTGCTTCAGCTTCGCCTCGATCGCCTTGAGTTCCACGCGAGAGCGGTCTCGGACCTCTTCGTAATGAGAACGGGCGCCGGCCGACTGCATCCGCATCCGACGTTCCGCGTCCTTGATCGTGCGGCGCAGGCCCTCCCGTTTCTCCGCGAGTTCTTGGAGCTGCAACCGGACGCGATGGTCCCGTTCCTCTTCCGTCAGCAGTTCGCCGGGCCCGGGTTTCGGGACCCGCGCGAGGGACGGATGCACCTTCGCCATCCAGGGGTAGGCGCCGCGCCACCAGCCGAGGGCGAAGAAGGCGAGTGAGAGGCCGATCAGGCCGCCCGCGATGTTCGGCCCGACGACGTAGCCGAGGCCCGTGCCCTCGTTGACGCCGAGGGAGTTCAGGAAGAACGACCAGAAGACCGTCACCGCGATCGAGAGGACGAGGCCGAGCGTGAGCCGGTAGAGGCCGTCGTACTCCCGGTCTAGCTCCCCTTTGCGAGGGTACAGGGCGTTGATGAGGAGGTATCCCGGCAGGAAGAAGAGGAGGATGAGGGCCCCGATCACGCGCGCCGTCGCGGCGATGGCGCCGAGGACATCGTCCGGCAACGCGAGTTCACCGGCCGGAGTCTATTTGAAGGTTGTGCGGCGGACGATTCTCGGAGGGAAAGGCTTAGGCCGAGGCATAGGGCATCGGCTCCGCGGCGGCATGAAGACGGACCGCGGTCGCATCAAGACGTACGTCCGGAGCTTGGACGACATCCTCGGAGGCGGGCTCCCCGCGGGGTTCGTGGTCCTCCTCAACGGCGCGCCGGGGACGATGAAGTCGTCGTTCGCCTTCTCGATCCTGTACCAGAACGCCCTCCGGGAGGGCCGCAAGTCGGCCTACTTCACGCTGGAGCAGGGCAAGGGCCTGACCTTGGAGCACATGGCTTCCCTCGGGATGACGGATCCCGCGGCCAACGCGAACATCACGACGCTCGACATGGGGAACATCCGGAAGAATTTGAACTACCTCCAGGGGCGGGGCACGTGGCTCGACTTGTTCAAGATGTACTGTACGAACGCGATGAAGGCCGATTCCCACACCGTGCTCGTCGTCGACTCCCTCGACGTCCTCGAGGCGATGGCGAAGATGGAGGACCGGCGGTCCGAACTGTACTTCCTCTTCGAATGGTTGCGGAGCCTCGGCCCGCTGATCCTGCTGATCTCCGAAAAGCCTCTTGGATCCGGGACGGGCATGCATGCGCCGGAGGAGGCCTACCTCGCGGACGGGATCATCACGTTCGAGATGCAACCGACGTCGGACCTGTTCGTCCAACGACGGCTCCGCGTGGTCAAGATGCGGTCGACGAAACACGAGACCGGGTATTACGCTCTGTCCTTCGACGACGGCGGCTTCGAGATCACCCGCGCGGTCACCGGGACGTCGTAGGACGGCCGCCGGTCCGCCCGGATTTCGAACCCGGATTTCGAACCCGATAATGTCACGTCCGGGAATGTCCCCGGTAGGCCTTTATACGGGCCGGGAGGATGGCTTCGCGTCCGCACGGCCCCCCAGGTCGAGGCGGTTCAGTCGCCCACCGGTGACCCATGGCCCAGACGACCCGCCCGGAGGTCCCGAGGCCGAGCGGCGCCCCCCCGTTCGCCGTCCTCGTGATCGACGGAAACGAGGAACACCAGATCCTCAGCGTCGCCGCCCTCACGCGGCGCGGCGGCCTCGTCCGCACGGCCGCCTCGGGGAGGCAGGCCCTGCAACTGGCGATGGGGCAGCACTTCGACGTCCTCGTCATCGGCAGCAAGCTCCGCGATTCGACGGGAGTCGAGGTCCTTCAACTCCTCGCGGAGCGATTCCCTGCGATCCCCAAGATCTTCGTCGTCCCGCCCGATGGGGAAGAAGCCGCCCTTCAGGCCTTGAAGTCGGGGGCGACGTCCTATATCGTCAAGACGCCGCGGTACACCGAGCTCCTGCCGGCCATCGTCCTGGAGATCGTCGCCGAGTCGAAGGCCCGGAAGCAGCTCGCGCAATCGGAACAGACCCAGGCGAAGGCGGTGACGGAGAAGCGGTCCGCCGAGGAGCGATTGTCGCAGAGCGAGAACCGGCTTCGGCTGATCCTCCAGCAAGCCCCGGTCCTGCTGTGGAGCACGGACGGGGACCTCCACGTGACGTCGGCCATGGGCGGCGGGTTCCGGACCCTCGATACGTCGCGGAGCCAAGAGCGGGGCCTCACCCTCTTCGACTACTTCAGCGTCCGCGACGAGGACGTGGAGCCGATCGCCTCCCACCGTCGGGCCCTCGGCGGGGAGCGGGTCGCGACGCAGATCGAGTGGCAGGGACGGACCTACGACGTGCACATCGAACCCCTCCGATCATCGGAAGGGGCGATCATCGGGACCCTCGGCGTCGCGTTCGATGTCTCCGAACGCACGCGGACCGAGGAGACCTTGCGGCGAAGCGAGGAGCGCTTCCAGCTGCTCGGACGGGCGACGAGCGACGTCGTCTGGGACTGGGACCTCCAGACGGATGGGCTCTGGGCCAACGAGAACTTCTCCAAAGTCTTCGGCTACCCCGCCGAGGAGATCGAGCCCACCGGCGCCTGGTGGACGGACCACCTGCATCCCGAAGACCGCGAACGGGTCGTCACGAGCATCGACGAGGTCGTGCGGGGTGGCGGTTCCGTGTGGACCTCGGAATACCGGTTCCGCCGCCGGGACGGGACGCACGCGACGGTCGTGGACCGGGGCTACGTGCTCCACGATTCCGCCGGCCATCCGATCCGTGTCATCGGCTCCGCGATGGACGTGACGAAACGGCGCAAGACGGTGGCCATCCAGTCCGCG
>VBLS01000184.1 GCA_005878635.1 Methanobacteriota archaeon
ACGGTGCAGAGCGAGGCGTAGGGAATCCCGAGTTCGCACGCCAGGGTCGCCTCGGAGGCCATCGTCATTCCAACGACGTCCCCGACTTTCTGGAAGAACGCGATTTCCGCGCGCGTCTCGAGGCGCGGCCCGGTCGTTTGCACGTACGATCCTCCGTCCTTGACGGACGCGCCGGATTCCTTCGCGGCCGCGACGAGGGCCCGCCGCAAGGCTGCGTCGAGGGAGGGAGTCGAATGGACGACCCGGTCGTCGAAAAAGGTCGGGATGTTCCAGAAGGCGACGAAGTCGTCCGGGACGACGAACGTCCCGGGATGGATCGTCTTCTTGAGGGATCCGGTCGACGACGTCCCGATGATGTGGCTCGCCCCGACTTCCTTCAGCGCCCAGAGGTTCGCACGATGGTTCAGTTTGTGCGGCGGGATCCGGTGGTCCTTGCCATGCCGTGGCAGGAAGGCCACAGGCACTCCAGCGTGGCGGCCCACCCGCGGAGGATCGCTCGGGGCCCCATGCGGGGTCACGAGGAATTTCGCCTGCTCCTCTTCCAGCTCGAAGGCGTCGCCGAGGGCGGAGCCTCCGATGATCGCGATCAGGGGCGGAGCCATCGCATCGGACGAGAACCCGTCCTTCAATAAAGATTCCATCCCCGTCAGCCACCGAGGGCTGAGCCAGGTTCGCGGGCGTGGACCGGGAGGGGGCGGTCGTGGCTCGAAAGGTTCTTTTCCCGTCGGGTCCCTGACTTACGGGGGGACGAGCTTGCGGCGCGCCGCGCGGATGGTTGGGACGGCGACAATCGCGTGCGCCCTGCTGGCCAGCCTTTGTTCCGTCGGCGCCCTCGCGGCCTTGACGGTCACGTGGACCACGGCGGCGGATTTCGAGGGCGGAACCCTCTACGGGCTGGACGCCTCGTCCTCCCCCGGGCAACTGAGGCTCGCCAGCGTCGCGCCGTCGCCCTGGGTGAAGCATGCCCTCAATCCGATCCTCGGTCCGGGATCTGGGTGGGAGGCCGATTGGGTCGACTCGCCCAGCGTCCTCTACGAGGGCGGCGTCTACAAGATGTGGTACCAAGGATGTGTCGGCGTGCGATGTGACATCGGTTACGCGACGAGCCCGGATGGCCTCAATTGGACCCGCTCCCCCTCGAATCCGGTCCTCCTCGCCAATGCGAGTGGCTGGGACCAGACCCTCGGGAATCCCACGGTGGTCCATGACGGGACCGGATACCACATGTGGTACGCCGGGAACGGGCCGCTCGCGATCCAGATCGGATACGCGACGTCGCCGGACGGCCTCGTATGGACCAAGGTCGGCAACGGGCCGAATTTCATGGGCCACCAGAGTTGGGACAGCGGGGCGACGAGCACGCCTTTCGTCCTGAAGGTCGGGACGACGTTCGTCCTCTACTTCTCCGGCCACCCGGGAAACTTCGCATACTCCATCGGCCGCGCGACGTCTTCGGACGGCGTGACCTGGACGGAGGATCTGGCGAATCCCTTGATGTACGCCCGGGGAGGATGGGAGGAGAGCCGCATCCATCCGACGTGGGTCGCGCCGGCCGGTTCTGGGTTCGAGATGTACTACACCGGCGGATACAACGAACCGCAGGTCGGGCGCGCGACCTCGGTCGATGGGTGGAACTGGACCAGGGATGCCGCGAACCCCGTCCTGGCCCTGGGCGCACCCGGGACCTGGGATCAAACCGGCGTCGCGGTCGCCAAGGTCGTGACCGTCGGCTCGGCGACCCGCCTTTATTATGGAGGAGAGAGCTCGCCCGAGAATTGGCGCATCGGCGTCGCCGACTATTCGCCGGGAACGAGTTCCCCCCGCTACCGCGCGACGGGGTACTTCCTCTCCCAAGTCGTCGACTCCGGATTCCGCAATACGACGTGGGATTCGATCGACTGGTCGGGCTCCTTCTCGGGCGTGACCGGCATCGCGGTGAGCGTCCGAGCCGGCAATACCCCGGTCCCCGACCCCTCTTGGTCGAACGGTCCAGTCCTCTCTGCGCCGGGCTCGAGCCTTGTACAACTTTCCGGCCGGTTCGCCCAGGTTGGCGCCGCCCTCGTGACTCAGAACGATTCCGTGACGCCCGTCTTGGACCAGATCACAGTGACCTACTCGACGCCAGCAACCGGTTCCCAGTCGATCTTAGGGTTTGGGATTCTCGGCTGGATTCTCCTCGCGATCGTGGTTCCCCTCGCGGTCGGGCTGATCCTCGTCCTGCTCCTTGTGGCCCGGCGCGGGCCAGCCTGGGCTCCGCCGCCTCCGCAGGGTTTCCTCCCGTGCCTCGCGTGCGGAGCCGCGAATCCGACGTACAACCGTTTCTGCACGGACTGCGGCCGGCCGATCGGCGGTCCGCCCCGCTGATCGTCGTCGCGCTCCCGGCCATTGGTCTCAGGGCCGATAGTCGATAGGATACGTATAAAAACGCACCTCCGGATAGGAAGCCGGTTCTATGCGGCTACCTTGGCCGCTCCTGCTCGCTTTCGAGGAGGACGAGCTTCTCAAGGATCTGCTCTTCGGAAAGAAGCAGGACCTGGAGGAGGGACGGGCCTACCTGGTGAAGGAGAAGAAGCCGGAGCGAGCCCTCGCGGTGTTCCAGCAGGCGATCGACGCCGGATGGCGACCGCTCTACATCACGCGGCAGCATCCGAACCACGTGATCCGCCGGCGGGGGAACAAGGACATCCGCGTCGTGTGGCTCTCGACGACATTGGGGCGGGACTACGTCGATCCGCACAATTTGAACAGCCTCAGCAACCTGATCGGGACTTTCCTGAACGAGGGCGCTCGGGCCGCGATCCTGCTCGACGGGATTGAATACCTCATGATCAACAACGACTTCGCTCGCATCTTACACTTCCTCGAATACGTCAACGAGCAGATTGCGCTGCGGCAAGCGGCCCTGATCTTGAGCGTCGACGAGCGGGCGTTCGAGGCGAAGGAATTGGCCTACATCGAGCGGAACACGGTGCCCATCGAGTAAGGGAGCCTTTTTAGTCGAACGGACCATCGCCGCGTTCCCGATGTTCGAGCTTGAGGCGCACGGTGGCCTCGGACGGAAGGGGACGTGGACCCGGTCGGGTCGAGCCCTCGCGACGCCCCTCGTACTGTTCGTGCAAACACCCGCGCATCCCGCGCCGCCTTACGCGGAGGCCCTCCTTGTCTCGAATCGGATCGAAGATCCGCGCCTGCAGATCCGCGTCAGTGGGAGCTTCTTCGAGCCCCGGGAGGCCGGACATCCGGACGACCTCCCGCCATCGAAGGGCACGCCCCTGTCGATGGCCGACCTGGAATTCCCCGAGGAGCCACCGGTCGGAGACGTCGCGATCGTCACAGCGGAGAACGACCTGTCTCGCGCCGCGAATGCGGAGATCATGTTCCTCGCCAACGGCCCCCAATTCGAACGGTCGCCGCGAGAGTTCGTCGCCGCCGTCCGGCGAGTGAGGGAATCCCTCGGCCCGGCCCGCGTCCTTGCGGTCACCGGCCTCGCGACGCCTTCGAACGTCCCCATCCTGGTCTACGCGGGGATCGACCTGATCGACTCGAGCCGCATGGTCCTCGACAGCGCCCGTGGCCTGTTTCACACATCCGATGGCTCCGTCTTCGTGGAGGAAGCGGCGCGAGCCGCGTGCGGTTGCCCCTCGTGCGTCGCAGACGGCGACTTGCAGGGCCACAACGACTACGCGCTCCACCGGGCCCTCTTGCTCGTCCGCAACCACCTCGCCCACGGGCGATTGCGGGAACTCGTCGAGCGGCGGCTCGCCAATGCTCCTTGGAACACCGCGGTCGTGAGGCATCTCGACCTTCGCAGCTACGATCTCGTCGAGCCGTACACGCCGGTCGCGGGGCAAGAGATGCTCGCGTACGCGAGCGAGTCGCTTCATCGACCCGAGGTCGTCCGATTCCGCCGTCGGATCCGGGAGCGCTATGCGAAGCCTCCCTCGGCGCGGGTCCTCCTCCTGCTGCCCTGTTCCGCGCGGAAGCCATACTCCGCAAGCCGGAGCCACCGCCGATTCCGCGAGGCGATCCAGGCCTGCCGGAATCCGTCCGTGGTGCACGAGGTCATCGTCACGTCGCCGCTCGGACTCATCCCGCGGGAACTGGAACGCTTCTATCCGGCCGGAGCGTACGACATCCCCGTGACCGGCGACTGGAGCCGCGATGAAGCGGCCATCGTCGCGGAGGATCTCGCGGCCTTCGTCGAA
>VBLS01000185.1 GCA_005878635.1 Methanobacteriota archaeon
GTAGGGCCTGCCATCGACGCTCACCTGATATCCCGCGAGGCCCGACACTTGGTCGGTGCCGGTCCACGACACCGTCGCATCGGGGCCGACCACGTCGCCGATCGCCGTGGCCTTCACGACCTTCGGAGGCGTGAAGTCGATGTCCAGCGGGATCGATTGCATCGACCCCAGGAAGCCGTCCGAGTCGGACGCCTGGAAGGAGATGAGGTGACGACCTTGCGGCACCTGGAAGGAGCCCGAGTACAGGACCCAAGGGCCGTCATCGACGCGGTAGGCGATCGACGGCGTGCTGCCGTTGGAGCTGGAGGGCGTCAGGGAGACATCGACGGTCGAGATGTACCATCCGTTCTCGCCCGGGGTCCCGCTCGCGTGGAACAGGACGATCGGCGGAGGATGGCCCCAGCCGCCGCTCACCGGGATCACGATCGTGTGCAGCACCTCCTCGTTCCCGGCCTGGTCCGTCGCGAAGTACTCGAGCCGGTGGTTGCCGGCTCCGGCGATGCGGAAGGGCGCGCTGTACGTCCAGAACGCTCCGTCGTCGATCCGATAGCGGATCGACCCGACACCGCTCGTCGCATCGGTCGCCGTGAGCGTCACGATCGCCGGAGACAAGTACCCTCCCGGCCCCGGGGTCCCATCGACGCGAACGGTGGACACCGGACGGACCGTGTCAATCATGAACGGCACGGAGTGGATCGTCTCGTTGTTCCCCGCGAAGTCCGTCGCATAGTATTCGAAGGTGTGCGATCCGTCACCGGAGATGTGGATCGGCGCGGTGTAATCCTCCCACGTCCCGCCATCCCACCTCACATGGGTCACATTGACGCCCGAACCGCCGATATCGCTCGCGGTCACCTTGACCTTGACGGGAGAGACGTACCAACCTTCCAGGCCGGGAGAGCCGGATAGGGTATCGATGGAGACCGGCGGGGTGATGTCGGGAGGGATCGGCCCAAGGTCCGGTGCCCAGGGGACCCGCGGGCGTCCGAGGCCCGTCCCGAGGGCCCCGTTCGACGCGGAGACGGTCAACCACGTCGTCAGGTCCCAGTTGTCGACGACCGAGAGGTTGCCGAAGATCCGGTCCATGTCGCGGGCCCACGGCGTATCCTTGCTGTCCTCCCACAGGGGGAATCCCCAGTCGTTCTGGAATTCGACGAGCACGTCCCCGGACGGGCTGTACTCCGTGTCGATCCCGTAGACGGACCAGCCGGCCGTGTCCGCGATGTACGCGCCGTAATCCTGGAACGCGCGGGCGAGGATCTTCGCGGGCTCCGTCTCGAGGCTCATGTTGTCCACGTCCGTGGCCTTCGGCAGCGCGAGGAGCGAGCCCATCCGGACCGCGGGGATGGAACCGTTGTAGAAGCCCTTGTATCCGGAATCGGCCGTCGTCGCGGGCCACCGGTACCCTCCGGACCCGTTGTAGAAGTTCACGGAGTCCATGTTCAATTTCATCGCGTGGCGGATGGCGCCTCCGGGGGCGAGTTCCCCGAGTCGGATCGTGCCGCCGATCGACGAGAGCATCGAGCCGCCGTGGGCGCCGGAAAAGCCGGTGCCGTAGAGGTCCTCGCTGCTCTGGGACCACATGATCGTCGCGTTTCCACCGGCGGAGCAGCGGGCGAACGGTTGTCCTTGATAGAGCGTGTGGCCGTTCGCGGCGAGGATCGCGGTCGCGTAGTTCGGCGTGGTCCCGTGAGGGTTGCCGCCGCCGTTGCCGGGGACGACGAAATCCGTCGGGATCGGGGCGCTGAAGAGGACGCTTCCTTGCACGTCGCACCGGCCCGGCACCTTGTCCCAGGCGTCTCCGTTGTAGTAGACCGGGGTATCGGGCGCCGACGGCGTCAGGATCAGCACGTCCACATCGGCCGTCATGCCCGCGGCGGTCGCCTGCTGGATGTGCGCAGGGACGTACACGGCGTCTGCTCCGATCGGCAGATTCCAGATGCTGTCGCGGGTGAAAGGCCAGGTCAGCGGGTCTCGCGGCGGGTCCCCGTTCGGCGCGGGGGAACTGGAACGCGAGGTCACCGAGCCGGTGGAACGATCTCCTTGCGGCCCGACGACGGTCGAGCCCGCGAAGAGGACGGCGAGGGATCCGGCAACGAGTACGGCGACCAAGACGAGCACGAAGAGGAGAGGGCGCTTCCGGTCCTCCTTCGGATTCGTCGGTTTTAGGCGGATGCTGGGAACCCTTCTTGTTGCGATCCGAGACACCAGCGATGGGGGATTACGCCGTGACCTTTGACTCACTACATACTCGTTTGTGTACGGTGGTCGAAGTTTGTTACCGAATTTCGGAATAGCCTGCGGAAGGTGAATCTTATTGACGGAGAATCGTCACTCGCGTCCGTTTGCCAACGCGAGTTCACGGATTCCGTCGTCAGCGCGAAGTCCGGTTCTCTCCAGACGAAGGTTGAAATCGCGCCCCTGTTTCCGTGGGACGGAGGCGGACCCCGCGCGCGCCCATACGATCGTCGCGGCCCTCGTCCTCCTCTGGTGTTGGGGCAGTGCGCTCCTTGTAATGTTGAACGACATCGACTTCTTCTCGCCCCATGATTTGTTCGACACCGCGCACCCGCACCACGAGCACATCGTCGTCGCGCTCGGAATCGGTGGGCTCGTCGCATCGGGGGTCATCTTCCTCTGGGGCAGGCGCGTCCCTCTTCCCGCGGTCTGATGCCGCGAAAAGCGACCCGACTCAGCCCGAATCACCTTCGCGGTCTTCCTCGATGGAGTCCTCGTGGTCCGGCTCCCGCCGCCCACGTCGCCTGAAGCGCACGAGGACGAAGCTCACCGCGAGCAGGACCAATGCGATGGCCGGGAAGATCAAGGGGGCCACTTGAGCCGGGAAGGGGAAGACGAAGGGCGATCCCTGCCCGTTCGAAAGTGCATAGGAGGCGCCTCCGGCCGCGGGGATCACGAAGCTCAGACTCCCGCCGGACGACGATTGAGCCGTGAGGACGGTGTCGCCCGCTCGAGTCAAGGTGTACGAGGTGCTCGGCGTGAAGCCGGAGCCTTGGACCGCCACGCTGGAACCGCTCTGGAGATCGAACGCGATCGTGTTCGGCGAGAACGTCGTCACTTGCATCCCCGTGATCGGCCCGGTCCACGTGGCCTGCAACGTCTGGGCTTCGTCCGCTTTCGCGGACGCGAAGGCGACGAGCCCGCCGACCGACGCGGAGACGTTCAGGAGGCGTCCGGACCAGGAGTACGAGACCTGCGAGGCCTCGTCCGTCGTCACGAGCAGGACCGAACTGAGGTCCGTCGATCGGATGCCGCTGCCCAGGTCCACGACGGTGCCATCGTAAGCTGCCGGAAGACGGATCCGGTCCGCGGCGACGTTCCAGGACGTCATGTCGAAGATCGTGCCCGCGGTGGAGCTGACCCCTGGCACGGAGCCGTTGTCCGGCACGTAGACGCCGTAGTCCACGTCGAAGATCGTATTCGAGAAGATCCGGGCCCGGTCCGAGCCGAGCTGGACGCCGGAGTGGACGGAGTGGATCATGTTGCCGAGGATCGTGGTCCCGTCGCCGTTGTACGCGACGTCGATCCCGCGCGGGTAGTCGGCCGCGATGGGCGCCCGACCCGGCTCGTCCCCATAGACGAGGTTCCAAGCGATGAGCGTGTCCTGCGAACTCTGCGAGACAATCCCGCCCGCGGTCGCATTCACGACCGTGTTGCGCGTCGCGACGATCCCGGTCGATTGGCTCGCGGCATCGACGTAGGTGTCGCCGAGCTGGATGCCGGTCGTGTGGAAGGCCCCGCTCGTGTAGGCGTTCACGAAGTTGCCGGTGACCGTCACGTCATGGACGTCCCGGTCCGTCTCGATCCCGTACACCCACTCGGAGTTCGTGTCGAGCGCGATGTAGTTCGCCTCGACGTGCACGTCCTGGGAACCGGACCGGATGGCGATGCCGTACGCGTGTTGCGCGTTCTCGATCGAGTTGTGGCGGAGAGTCACATGCTGCGTCGTGAGGGCGACGGGCCAGTGGCCGAGCTGGATGCCCTCCCACTGGTTCGTCCCCGCGAGGTTCGTGATCCGGTTGTTCTCGACGACCACGTAGGCGTTCGTCGATTCGATCCAGATCATCACT
>VBLS01000186.1 GCA_005878635.1 Methanobacteriota archaeon
GGAGAACATCCGCCGGTGGCTCCTCGATCACGGCCTCACGCTCTCCGGGGTTCAACGGAACTGGAAGCGCGAGTCGGTCGTGGCCAAGAAACGCGGCCCCGCTCCGTCGATTCGATGAGAGCAACGCCGCGGTAGTTTCCTCACGGGCTTCGCGGGGCCAGTCCCGTGGCGGGGGCCCTTGCGTCTCGCTGTCGCTGCCACGTCGTCGAGAGTCGAGGACACGCCGCGAACACGGCGAGCGGCCCGCCGAAAAATTGAGGAAGGGGGCGAAGGCCAGAGCCGACCGTCGCCCCGTTGACGACCGTTCCCTCGCTCAGCACGTGAAGCCCGCGGCGCAGACCGTCAGCGGCCCGAGTTCGTCCGCCCTCTCGATGTTCGCGATCGGGCTGTACACGAACGTGGTCCCGTCGAGGGACCCGCCCCACAGGATGCCGCGCAGCTGCACGTCGTTCCCCGAGGTGATCGCGAAGACGGGCGATCCGCTGTCCCCCGCCCCCACGCTCGCGCTGACCTCGTCCTGGCAGACGTCCGCGTTGAGCGATCCGAGGACGATGACGTCCACGCACGTCGCGGTGACCTGGCCCTGGCTCCAGCCGGTCGTCCGGCCGACCTTGTTCACGACGTCGCCGACGACGGAGGGTCCCTTGCTCACGATTCGGAATTGCCCGGAGATCGTGAGGGATCCCGAGTTCACGGCCGTCGTCTGCGCGATGAAACCTTGGTCCGCCGTGACGCCCGCGGCCCGCTGGCTGTACGCGGTGTCGCTGTACCGGCACAGGTGGCCCGTCAGGCCGAGCGGGCACTTCATCGGGTCCCACGCCGGGTCCGCGATCTCCGTGCCGATCAGGTTGCCATTCGCGACGCTCGGCTGGTAGTGCTGCGTCCCCGTGACCTGGCCTTGCACGTCCGTGCAATGGGAATTCACGACGAAGCCGTTGACCCCGGTCCGGACCGCGTTGAAGCCCAAGGTGCAGAGGTAGATGCTGAAGGCGATCTGGATGCCGCCTTCGATCGGACGGATCTGGTCCCGCAACGTCGCGGTCGGGACGAGCGGTTGCAGCCGCACGAGGTTCACGGACGCCCGCGGGATGCCCAGCTGGATGAGCCGGGCCTGGACCATGCTCGCGGCGAAGGAGCTCCCATCGACGCCGACCTTGAGCCGGTTCGCCGCCTCGTCGATGTCCGTGAGGAGGACCCCGCGGATGTCGAACAGGCTCCCCATGCGCGCGTGCCAGGCGGCGAGCTGCCCGAACCCGTACGTCGCCGGCAGGACGCGGACGCCTCCTCGCGTATCGAACGACGATCCGAAGACGGCCTGGATCGCCGCCACGGCGGCCGCCTGTCGCGCCGGATTCGTCAGGTAGACGACCCACGTGCTCCCTTGCCGGTACATCCCGCCGAATTCCGGGACCTTCGCCGCGACCTGACCGAACAGCTCGTCCAGGGTCCCCCGGGGGCCCGTGACGACCGGCAAACCCACCGATGCGGCCTGGATGACCGGCATCGCGCCCACGACGAAAACGCCGATGACGGACAGGGCGAGGAGGATCCTCGCGAGCCGTCGAAGTCGTACCATTTGCCGACCCTCGGGCGCGCCAAAAACTTCCGTTACATGACGGTTACGCTTAGCATCGAGGGAATCGAACGTCACCGAGGAGAGACCGTCGGAGAGAAAGGGTCGATCATCGTCGTGGTCCTTCGGGGGAGAAACGCGCTCTGGAATCCTCCAGGTGATATGCGAGACGAGCCATCCCCGGCGGGATGGCGATTCCCCGACTCATCCTTTATCGGGATGCGGCCCTCGCCGACGCGTCGGGACCGTCGCTCCAGCAGGGCATCAGCGTCCTCGTGGCCGGCCAACGGATCCTCGCGATTCGTCCGACGTCGAACGAGGGAATCCTCCACCCCGACGCCCGCATCGTCGATGCCGGCGGATCGACGATTGTCCCGGGCATGGTCGACGCGCACAGCCACGTGACCCTCCCTGGCGGGTCGCATTGGATCGACCGAGGGTTCGACGCTCCCGACCTCCTGCTTCAGGTCGCCGAGCACAACGGCGACCTCCTCTCCCACGCGGGCGTGCGTTGGGCCCGCGACGTCGGGTCGCCGCAGGCGATCGACCCCAGGGACGGTCGCAAGCGAGCGCTCGCCCTCCGGGTCCGCGAACGTTGGCGGGCCGATCCGACCCGCCCGAAGATGCGGGTCGCGGGCACCTGGATCGCGCACAGCGGCGTGCTGCAGCCGGGCCTCGACATCGAAGCGGATGACGGCCCGGCCCTCCTCGCAGCCGCCAAGGCGCAGCTCGACGACGGCGCGGACCTCCTCAAGCTCTACCTGGACGGCCCCAAGAAGGAGGAGGCCCCGTGGTCCGCCGAGGACGTGCGGGCGGTCGTGGAGATGGCCCACGGGCGAGGGGCCTTCGTGACCGCGCACTCCGGGTTCCTTGCGGGAGCCCGCGTGGGCATCGACGGCGGAGTCGACTCGCTGGAGCACGGCTTCGAGCTCGATTCCGACGCGGTCGCGGCGATGGCCCGCCAGAAGATGTTCCTCGTCAGCACGCTGGCGATCTTCCGCTCGTGGGCCTCCTTCTCCTCGACCACGACGATCCCTCGATTCGTCAGCGACGACGGGAAGGAGCGCATCGCGCGACGACGGGAGCGAGCGGTTGAGAGCGTCCGCTTGGCCCACCGCGCCGGCGTGCGGATCGCGGCGGGGACGGACTTCGGCGGCGGATCCCTCCGGGCCAACCACCTCGCGTGGGAGGTCGAATCGCTCGTCGAGGCGGGACTGAAGCCGTGGGAGGCCCTCGCCTCCGCGACCGTCCTCGGCGGGGAACTCCTCGACGACCCCGACGCAGGCCGCATCTTCGAGGGCGGCCCCGCGGATTTCTTCCTCGTCCACGGGGATCCACTCACGGACCCGACCGCCCTCTGGCGGGTGTGGCGGGTCGCGTGGCTCACAGTTCCCAGAACGGGCCCGTGAGCCCGAGGGCCTGGAAGTGGGCCGTCAACTCCTCCTTCGATGGCCGGACATAGTCGAGCTTCGTTCGATCGCGGTAGAGGGGCACGCTCAGCGCATGCGTCTGGTCGATCGTCAGCGTGGCGCCGTCATCGATGGAATTCTCTCGCTTCCAATCGTCCAGGTGGGACCGGCTGCGGAAGAAGACCATGTGGTTCGAACACGTGTTCACGATGTCCTCCCACCAACGCGACGCAGGGAGGGAGAGATAGACGACCGGCTCCCGCGGTGTGGCGATGGTGCGACCGTTCGACAGGGTGAGCGCAATCGTCTCCGCGCAATCATGGCACTGCGACGTGATCCGGATCTCCTCGTTCAGCATCGCATGGAAGGCGACCGCGTCCCAGGCGCAGTTCGCGAAGTACCACCGTCGATTCCGTCTCGTGACGAGGAACGGGGTGGCGACCGCGGAGAACGGCCAGGCCATGAGGATCCGCTGGGTCCCCGGCACCAGTCGCACGTGGCGGCCGGTCTCGAGGGCCTGCAACACCTCGAGCGCCTGCGGGCGGCCGAGATGGAACCGCTTCATGATCTGCTCCGCCACCGGAGGGACGGAGTACTCGAGGAAGTGATCGAAGACGTACTTTCTCACGTCTTGCACAAGGTCATGTGAGCGCAGCATGATCGAGCCCCACCCTCAGGGTGCACCGACGACGCCAAATGAAGGTTGCGGCTTCCGCACGAGGACGATGGAACTCGGTCTCGGAGCTTCCCGACTAGTACTCGATCACCTGGAACTCGTTCCCGTCGGGATCGGCGAACCAGAAGATCGTGCCCCAATCTTCCTTCTTCGTCGGCTTCGTGATCTTGACGCCCTTCTTGCGGAGTCGGGCCTCTTCCTTCGCGGCGTCGGCCGCGGCGTCGGCCGTGGAGAACATGTATCCCGTGTTGCCCTTCTCGGGTCGGGAGTCCGGGCACAGATGGAGGTGGACGTTCGAGCCTCGCGGCGCGACCGTGACCCAGTGCGGGAACGCCGTCACCACGCGGAACCCGAGCTTGTCCTTCCAGAACTTCGTGGCCCGCTTCTCATTTCGTACGACGACCGCCACCGTCTCGAACTTGAGCATGGCCGCGGGAATTCGGGCGGGCCGGATAAGCTTGCGTGGGCCCAGCGATGCCGAAGCCGCTAAGATGGTTCACGACATCCCGTCCCCCGAGGCGAGGCGATCCTCCGGACGAGATTTACTGAACTCGTGGGCTGCAAGGTCCCGATCCAGCAGGCGGGCATGGGGGACGTCTCTTCCCCTCGATTGGCAGCCGCGGTCGCGGATGCGGGCGCCCTCGGGATGGTTGGTTTGACGAATGCGCCCCTTTCCTACGTGGAGGAGTCGCTCGACGAGATGCGGAAGATGACCTCCGGCGTGTTCGGCGCGAACTTCCTCATCCCGGGCCTCGTCGACGACGCGACCGGGAAAGTCGACCCGGAGTTCGCGGGAGTCGTCGAAGCGGCTGCCTCGCGGGCCCGCGTGGTCGATTTCTTCTACGGGGACCCGGACCCCGCGCTCGTGGATGCCGTCCATGCAGGAGGCGCCCTCGTGTCGTGGCAGGTCGGCTCGCGCGACGAGGCGAA
>VBLS01000187.1 GCA_005878635.1 Methanobacteriota archaeon
TTGCTCGTCGTCGGAATCGCCGCGTTCCAGACGCTCGTCATCACGGACACGGTCCCTCCGAATCCGGACCTCACGATGTGCGTGTTTGCCCAGCAATGGGCTTGGGGGTTCGTCACCACCAACGGTACCTGTCCGTCCGTCGGGTCCGCCCAGCAGCGCTTCCCTCCCGGGGACTTCACCGTCAAAGTGGGCCGCTCGGTCAAGTTGATCTTCCAAAGCATCGACGTCGCCCACTCCTTCTACATCCCCGCATTCGATCTGAAAATCGATGTGATTCCTGGCCATCAGAACGTCTACTGGTTCACCGCGCTCCAGGTCGGCAACTACGAGATTCACTGCGCCGAGTTCTGCGGCTTGCAACATTATTCGATGGTTGCGACCCTACATGTTGTCCCCGGTTAGAGCCGCGGCCGTTGTCGCGGTCCTCCTGATGGCACTCCTCACGGTCGGCTCGCTAGCGGTCTCCGCCGCCGACGGGGGCCCGCCGACGATTCGGCTGTACGGCGACGCGGGTCGCGGCTGGGGCCTCAATGCAACCGTCATCACGACGCCCGGTCCGAACCTGACGGTCCTCCTCGGGTATCCGGTCATCCTGGTCTTGAGCGGCGAGGCCGGGGTCACCCACGACTGGTTCATCGACTACAACGACAACAAGCAGCCGGACGTCGGAGAGCCCAAAGTCCCCGACTTCATCGGGCCCAGCCCCCAGTCTTCGCCTCCCATCACGCCGGATCGGAATGGGACCTGGACCTACCGATGCGCCTACCATCCGAATACGATGTTCGGGACGATCCACGTGATGCCGCAGACGAACGTCACCTTGTATGGGAACGCCGGATTCGGATGGGGATTCAGCAACACGACCATCCAGAAGCCCGGACCCTCTCTCGCGTTCCTTGCCGGCACCAACGTCACCTTCACCTTGATCGCGAATGACACGGGCATCACGCACGACTTCTTCATCGACTACGACGGGAGCCACACGCCGACCCCTGGAGTGGAGCCCATCGCGGGCGATTTCTCCGGCGGGAACGCGAAGAATTACACCCTCCCCATCGATCGGGCGGGCAATTTCACCTATTACTGTCAGTACCATCCGGCCGTCATGTTCGGAACGGTGTTGATTTACGGCACGCCCCCGCCCGGGGGCGGTTTCAACGTCGCCTTGATTCCCGGGATCATGCTGATCGCCCTCAGTGGCGTCCTGATCTTCGCGGCCGTCTATCACGTCCGAGCGGTTCGGGCGGCGAAACGCTCGAAGTGAGCCGCGATGACGGACCTCGCGGTCCTCGCCGTCGGGTTCGGCGTGACTCCCCTCGCGTCGATCCTCTTGCTCTCGTTCCGCGACTGGATCGCGGCGCATCGGCCTGCGGTCTGGGGGGCCTCCGCGGGGATCATCGCGTTTCTCGGATTGTCCCACGCCATGGGATTCGTCCTCGTGGGCAAGCCATTCCTCTTCGGTGGAGAGAACGAGGCCGCGACGGTCCTGTTCCTGGTGACGGGCCTCGGCTTCGGGGGTTCGTTCGGTTGGTTCTTCTTCGAGGGACGGTTCCTCGGCCCGGAGCCTTCGAGGATCGTGTGGGCGACGGCGGCCTTCCTGGCACTCCACAGTTTCGGAGACGGACTCGTCCTCGGACGGGGCTTCGTCGGCGGCGTGAGCCCGATCGTCCAAGTCGATGCGGTCACGGTGTCTGCGACCGTCGCGCACCGCCTGGTGGAGGGCGCTCTTCTCCTGGTGCCCGCCATGGCCGCGGGATGGAGGGAACGTTCTTCTTCTCTTATCCTCCTTCTGTCGCTTTCGTCGATTCCCGCGGCCTACCTGCCGGGCTTTTTCTTCGACTCGATTGGCCTCGTCGGAGGAAGCGCGGCAACCCAGAGTGTTTCGATCTTTCTTGCCGCGATGGAGGCCTCGCTCGCCCTGGTCGTCCTCGCCCGCGGCTTTCTGCCCAGTCTCGTCACCGCTTCCAGCCCGCGATGGCTTCCGTTCGTCGTGATGGGATTCGTCGCGATCAGCGTCGTGCATTTCCTCGTCGAGTAGGCTCAATCCGCGGCGGGACGGTACGGCAGATCCGGGGACGATGGCCGGAGGGCGAAAAAGGCCACGAGGAGACTGCTCGCGAACGTTGCGGTTCCAAAGGCGAGATGCATCGTGACGATGACCCAGTCGAGGCTGCTCGTGATCGTGAGGGCGCCGAGGAACACCTGTGCGGCAAGGAGCCCCACACTGGTCAGGGAGAAGGCCACGAGGCGCAGGTCGGGACGGAACCAGAGGACGGAGACCGCGAAGGTGGCGAGGAGGAACAGGGTCGTGAGGGCCGCGACAAGACGGTGGGCGTATTCGACCGCGACGAGGGGATCCCCCAGGTCGGGGACGACGTGGCCGTTGCAGAGCGGCCAGTCCGGGCAGGCGAGCCCGGCGCCCATCCCGCGCACGGTGCCGCCGAGAACGATCGTCGTATACGCGCAGATTGCGCCGGCGATGGCGATCATCTGGAGGAGTCGGCGACGGTCGATTGGCATGCGGATTGGTGGCCGGCGCAGTGAGTCCGCTTCGATAAACCCTCGCTAGATCCGGAGCTCATCGGGCCGCAGAAGCATTCGTCCGAAGGTTATTGTCCCGACTCGGCATGGCCCGACGCCGAGATGCGCCGCGGGTTCTATGCCTCAACGGAGTTCTCGTTTCTCGTCGCCGGCCTCGCCATCATCGTGATGGCCTGGGCGGCGAACCTGCTCGGCGTTTTCTCCGGGGGCAGCAGCGACTCCCACGGAGGCATGGACATCTACTTCTGGTTCCTGTTCATGCTGCAGGGGATCGCCTTCGCTGCCGTCGGCGCGGCGTACGATCATCACAGGCGGTTGATGAGCGACGCCGCCTTCGCGAAGCGATATCTCGTCGGCTATCTGTTCATCCTCGACGGCGCGATCCACCTGCTCGCCTTCAACGAGCACCTGATTTCCTCGACGTACGCGGCCCTCTTCTTCGAAGTCGCGTCGCCGGTCCAGATCATCCTCGGGGTGCTCATCCCTCATCTCTCCTCGCGATTCGATGTCGCGGCGCTCCTCTTCACCTTGTTCCTGATCGCGGCGTACGTCGTGACTCGCACGGTCGCCATTTGGCCAATCGGGGAGGTCGAGGCGGTCGATCCGCTCGGGCTCATTTCCAAGGCCGTCGAGACCGCGACCGGGGCGGCTCTCGTCTCACTGATGTGGGCGAGGAGAGTCGGCAGGGCGAATCTCCCTTCCGCATCGCCGACGGACGGTCCCTGACCTTCGGCTTGCGAATCGTCAGAGCGCGCCTAGCATGAAGACTGCACCACGAAGGGCGCAACCATCCCTTTCTGGCGGTGTCCGGAGACCGGACAGATGTAGTCGTAGCTTCCGGGCGCAATCTTGCTGACGTCGATCACGATTTTGCGGGGAGGCTCTCCCGGACGGAGGAGGTCCGTCTTGGCCAGCCCCGCGACGAAGGCCCCGGTGTCCGCCCGGACGATCTGGAATCCGTGCAGGTTGATGCCCGTGTTGGCCAGGGTGATCGTGATGTTCGTGCTGTTGGTGTTCGCGCAGATTTGGGGGCCGCCCTTCGCGAACTGGTTGAAGCCCCACTCGTGCTCCTTGAGGGCGACGTCGGGCCCCGTCAAGACCGTCCCGCCTCCCGACACGATCGGCGCGGGGAATACCAGGTTGATCCAGATGACGATGATCAGCACGGCCCCGAGGACCCCGGACGCAATCCCGGCGGCCGCATCCGCGCGCAACGGCTTTCTTGCCAAGGCCTCATCTCCTACGGAAGGGAACCGTGGTGAGGCATCACCACGGAGTACAGCAAGGCGATGAACAGCGGCACGACGGTCACGAGGGAGATCCCCGCGAAGACCGCGACCGGCCGCGCGCCGTATCGCCCGTGCATGAAGACCAGGAAAATGAAGACCGCCTGGAGGGCGGCGATCGCGAGGATCGCGGCTCCGCTGAAAGCGCCGAAAGGGCTCTGGCCGACCCCGATCAGCAATTCGACGATGAGACCGAGCATGAGGATGCCGTAGACCGCGACGTACTTCGCTTCATCGAACATCGGTTACCACCTCACAACAGATACAGGAGTGGGAAGAGGAAGATCCAGACCGCGTCGACCAT
>VBLS01000188.1 GCA_005878635.1 Methanobacteriota archaeon
AGTCCTCGCCCGAAGCGACGGTCAAACCGATCCCCCGCGAGAGGCCCGCGACGACGCCCCCGGGCCCATCCCGGATGCCGTCATCGCCCTCACCCGTCCGGCGCGAAGCTCCGGAGACCAATCCACCGGTCGCGGTAAAATCGAATGCCCCGTCCGCACCATGGGCGATTTCGGTCTCGCCGAAAGTCCCGCCTTCTCCGACCCTCCGACCGATTCCCGCAACGCGACCGAAGCCTCGTCTCGTCGAATCGGATGCGAAACCGGCTCCGCCGCAACCGAACGCGGGCCTCGACGTGCGCATGGAGCCGCGGAAGGTCACGGTAACGCCTCGGCAGGCGACCCGACCGCCGTCCCCCTCAATTTCCAAGAAACGAGGCCCGGTGGTGCGCAAGCCGCTCCGACCGGTGACACGCGCCGTGCCAGGCTTGTCCCCGGAGACCCTTGGGGCCCTCGTCCTCGCGGGCGCCGCGAGCCTCCTCCTCGCGGGCGTCCTCAATCAGCACCTCGTCAGTTTGGGCATCGCGGTGGTCCTCCTCGGGATCGGCGCGTTTCAATCGGCCGGGCTCCTTCGTTCGCGGATGGCACGCCCGAATCATCGGGAGACGGGGCTTTTGGCAGGCGGAGCGCTAATCGGCCTGGCTGCCGCAATCTTGCGGGAAGGCCCGGTCATCCTCGCGACTGCCCTTGCCGTCGGCGCGGCGCTGCCCTTCGGGGCGGCGACCAGTTGGATGCTCCGCAAACCCTACCGGGCCCTCCTCGCGATCACTAGCGTGGTCCCAATCGCGGCCCAAGCCGCCGTGCACGGAATGGATCCGGCGTTCCGGCCGACGTTGCTGTGGATCCTTGGGATCGCGGCGTCGATGCCGTGGCCGGCGGCGCTCGCCACGACGGAGATCCTGCGTCGGCGTTCGGCCGCTGTGCTCCGGCGACAACTCGTCCGCGCGGAACGGACCGTGGAGCGGAAGGATTACGAACGCTCCCTTGCGGAGTACGATCGCGCGATCGCGGCGGCGCCCGCGGACGTCCCCGGCGCTGAGATCCCCTGGTACGGGAAGGGCGCCACGCTGGTCCTGCTCGGCCGCTACGAGGAGGCCCTCCGCGCGATCGACACGGCCCTGGACATCAACCCGCAGAACGAGGTCGCCTGGGTGAACAAGGGCAACGCGCTCACGCGCCTCGGGCGCCTCATCGACGCGTTGCGGTGCTTCAACGCGGCGATCAAGGTGAATCCTCACTTTGAAGTCGCCTGGAACAACAAGGGCAATGCGCTGGCGAGGCTCGGGAAATTCGAGGACGCGCTGCGCTGTTACGACCGCGCGCTCGAGCTCGATCCCGGCTATCGCGGCGCCTGGGTGAACATGGGTTTCGTGCTCACGAAGATGGGCCGGTTCGACGAGGCCGCTTCGTGCGCCGACGAGGCGCTCCGCCTCGACCGCGGACGCGCCGCGGAGCCCGCGTGACCCGCGGACGTTCGGAGGTCACGCGCGAGGGCGGTGCCGGCCGCCCCTCCTCAGTCGACATCGGCTGTTTGAGATCGAACACGTTGCCGTCCGGGTCGGAAAACTGACCGAGCCATTCGCCCCACTCCATCTTCTCGGGCGGCACCGGGAACTCGACCCCCGCGGCGCGCATCCGCTCGTAGTCCTTCAGGATGTCGTCCGTGAGGAACGTGACCCCGGTGGGACCAGGCTCGGTCTCCTCCATCTCGCACAAATGCACGCGGGTGCGGGGACGAAAGGGGCCGAGTTCTATCCAGTGGCCGGCGCGATCCGGGGTCCCCTGGACCGAGGGATCCGGATTGGCAGGGCTCGGCCCGATGTAGGCCACGCCGAGGCCGAGGACGTCACGATACCAGCGGATCGCCTTGTGCCGGTCGGATACGACGATCGCGACCGTGTCGAGCCCTAAGATCGCCACGACGTTCCCTCAAGGACATCGGAGGCCGACCTTTGAACCTGCTCCCGACGTTCGGGGGTCACTTGTCCGCGGCGCTGCGGCCGTACATCTTCGCGTACCATTCCATCACTTCATGGTCGGAGATCCGCTCGACCTGTTCTTCGACCGCAAGCTCGTTCTCCGCCTCCCAGGCCTCGATGATCCGGCGACCGGCTGGATCCCCCTGGAACTCGGTGACCATGAGCTGCCACTTCCGCCGACGGGCCTTGAACGCGGCGATCATCTCGGCGCCGTCGAAGACGACGTAGCAGTAGCCCATGTGGAACTTCGACACGATCGCTTCGCGGAGGTACAGGAACAAGTTGTCCATCGGCGTCAGGACGAATTTCCGAGGGAAGGCGAGCCGCCCGATCTTCGGGAGGTCGTCCTTCACGATCCACATGACCGTCCGCTGGCCTCGGGCCAGGAACCCTTTCGTGAGCCAGCCTTCCTTCTCGAACTCCCGCAACCGCAGCCGGGTCTCACCCATGTTGTACTCGAAGCGCGTGTACGCTGCGAGGGCCTCCGCCGAGGTCACGCCGAGGCTCCGGATGATCCGCCGCAGGACCTCCCGACGGGCCTCGTCGCGGCCAATCTTCCGATCGGGGACGCGCCGATACCGGTTGTCCGCGTCCCGCGTCACATGAAGGCCTTCGTAGAGATCTCGGAGGGCGGCCGCGGTCGCGGGCCGGCTCAGGTCGGACAAGATGAGCAGGCGTTGACGGGAGATCGGTCCCTCCTCCTCGATCAACTTGAAGACCGCTTTCATGTCCTTCGTGAGTCGCGTCGCCTTCGCGGCCTTGAACAAGCCGAGATCGTCCTCGGAGCAGTACGTCCAGTATTCGGGGATCGCGAGCCCCTTGGAGAGGAGGCCGTTCCGGTGCAGCCGCTCGAGGGGACGGAAGTCCTTCACCCGGAGCCGCGCGGCGAAATCGGAGCGCAGGCCGCCGAGGGAGTTCGCGGCGGCGATGGGATCGGCGAAGCGGCTCTCCGTCGCGAGCCCTTGCTTGTGGAGCGTGTAGGCCAAGAGGTCGGGAGCCTCGAAGTCCTGGGGGACGATCGGGCCGAATGCGATGAAATCGGAGAAACGGACGAAGCCCGCCCGTTTCCATGGAGAGAGGTCCTCCGCCTCCGCGACGTCCTTCCCCTGGAATCGGGTGACCCGGAGGACGTCCACGCCGCGAAGGGCGTAGAACGAGATCATTCGCTTCAGGGCCTCAATCGCCTCCGGCAGCAGGTCGGGCGTCGCGAGGTCGAGTTCGCGGACTTCGATGCATCCGCTCATCTCCCAGACCTCGGCCATGCCGACGAGATCCCCGTCCTTGACGAGCGGGAAGAACCATCCTTCGCCATAGCGGCTCGCGACCTGCGCCCATAGCGGCTGGGCCCACGGATCGAGGAGGGACAGGACGCGCACCGGATCGGCCGCATCCTTGACGGACGTCTTGCGGAGGGCGGGCAGGTCCGTCGCCAGGACGAACATCTCGGACTCCGCCTTCCCGGTGACGAGGATCCTCGAGACGACGCCTTGCTCCTCGAGGCGGTCCATCAGCCGTTCCAGCTCATCCCATTCGAACCGCGCCCACTCGCGGATCCCGGAGAAGGGCACCGGACCGTACGCCGCGAGGAAGCGCTTCACGAGCGTCTCGAAGGCGTCCTTGGTCGGCTTCGCCGGCGGATCGAAGGCCACGTACAGGTTCCGCGCCTGCCATCCGTCGCCCTGGAATTTTCGGATCACATACACGTCGTAGTCGAGCTTGTCGAGGGCTTCTTTCACCTGCTCCTTCTCCTGGCGGACCTTGGAGCTGATGCCCCAGATGTCGATGCCGTCCGATCCGCGGATCACCTCGAGGACCTTCGACTCGAGCTCCGTCAGCGGACTGCGGGGGAACGCGGAGAGGAATAGGGGGACGTCCGCGGCTCGAACGTACCGCACGCGGCCGTTCAGGAAGCGCCCTTCGAGGATTTCCCCCGACGCCCGGCGCCGCATCCACTCGCCGTAGTCGAACCGACTCGTGTGGTTCCAGATGTCGAGTACCATGCCGGCCTCGAGGAAGGTATCGAAGAAATCGTCGACGGTCTCGATCGAGCGGAACTGCTTCGCCAGGAGGAAGGCTTTGAGCTGGGCCTCTTCGAAGACCTCGCGGGTTTCGTCCTTCCGCTGGAGGCGCTGCAGGTCCCGGGTGAGCATGAACTGGAATTCCTTGTCGACGAGGAAGTGGCCGGAGGAGACGACGCCCTCGGACTCGAGGTCCCGCAGGACCTCCTCGACCAGCTCCCCTTCGAGGCCCAGGGCCA
>VBLS01000189.1 GCA_005878635.1 Methanobacteriota archaeon
CAAAAAACATCAATGAGCCAAATCAGAAATCTGCAACCGCCGGAGGACAAGAACATCTTCGAAACGGCCGGGTACCGCTGGGAAGATCACATCAACTACTTAATCGACCTTACGCAGGGACAGAAAGCTCTCCTCGGCAAAATGTCGAAGGCGCGACGGAAAGGCCTCCGCCTTGCTGAACAGAGTCGAATGGAAGTCCATGACCTGAGTTCCGCCGCCGTCGAAGCGGCCTACGGCCTGTTGCGGGAAACGCACGACCGAGCGAAAGTTCCCCTTGCCCCTCAGGTTCTCTTCGAGAATGCGATTTCGATCCTCGCTCCGCGAGGACAATTGTGGTGCCTCATGGCATCTTTGTCCGGCTCTTTGTGCGCTGTCCGGTTTGTTCTGCGCTGGCGAGACACACTGTACGATTGGTACGCCGGCTCTTCTGACGATGGACGCCAGCACCACGCGGACGAGCTATTGGTGTGGGAGACTCTCAAGCGGGGCATGCTTGAGGATGCGGGGCATGCTCGAAGGTTGCAGGACGTTCGACTTCGGAGGGGCCGGTCCACCAGGGGCAGCCTATGGTCCTGCGGAGTTCAAGCGTAGATTCGGGGGAGCGATGATCAACCCGGGGCGTTTCGAAAGAGTGTATCGTCCTCTTGTTATCCGCGCACTCAGGACGGGATACAAGGTAGGGAGGAAATTGGCAGGATGAGCGGTCGAACAATTGAGGGCTCCGACAATTTGTATCCTTTTGAGGCGCTGCTAACCTGCGGTGTCGAGTCGTGCCCAAGGGGATGGCCCCGTTGAGAACGATGTTCGTGGTTGGCCATCCCGCCCATGTCCATCTGTTCCGTAACTCCATCGCAGAACTCACCCTCCGAGGTCACCACGTCGACGTCGCTGCGATCGACAAGGAATCGACCTTGCAGTTATTGGCCGCTTACGACATTGATTTTCGTGTTGTTGGCCGAAATGTGTCGAGCATGGGATGGAAGCTACTCGATACCCCATCCAAGGACATCCGTCTAGTGCGTTTTTTGAAAGAAGCCCAGACAGACATGGTCGTTAGCACCGGTTCGCCATATGCAGCGCAGGCGAGCGCTATGAGAGGAATTCCACACATTGCGTTCAGCGACACAGAGATTGCGGTCGCTGTTCTGAGGACAATGTTGCCTTTTACCGATGCCGTGTGCACTCCCTCGGTATTTTCAGAGGATCTTGGAACCAAGCATGTGAGATATGAAGGCTACAAGGAACTTGCATATCTCCATCCATTTCGGTTCAAACCACAGGCGAGCGTTCTTGATCTGATCGGGGCGAGCCGAGACGAAAGGCTCATCGTCGTTCGGTTCGCTTCCTGGGATTCGAGTCACGATATTCGAGCAGACGGACTGGTATTCCGTGATCCGGTCACCATATTGTCGTTCATTCGTCACCTCGGTACATACGGGCGAGTCCTAATTACGTCTGAGCGCAAACTACCCAGCGAGCTGAATGACTTTGTTCTGGAGATTCCGCTCGAACGAATCCACGACCTTCTATTCTTTTCATCCCTCTACATCGGCGAAGGAGCAACCATGGCCTCAGAGGCGGGAGTTCTCGGAACCCCGTGGATATTCATTTCGAACTCGAGCCGGGGTTACCTCGATGATCAAGAGCAAAAATATGGACTGGGCTTCTGGGAGACTTCACTGGACGGGGCTATGGACCGCGTCGGCCAGGTTTTTGCTATTCCGGATCTGAAAAGCTCCTGGGCAGCCAAGCGCCAAGCACTTCTGCGGGACAAGATCGACGTGACGGGCTTCATTGTCAGGTTCATCGAGGATTGGCCGGCAAGCCTCGGTGCCATCAAGGCGCGAATCGCCGCTCCTCTCCGGGAGGCCGCCGAGTGAGACCTCTGATGAAGCGGCTTTTCAAGACTATAGCAAAGCATGTCCCCGGGAATTATCTTCGGGTTGGACTCTTTCGAGCGTGCGGATTCCAGATCGGCGACGGTGTGTACATCGGAGAGGACATGATTGTCGCGGAGATTCTGGCGGACAATTCGGACAAACTGATTATTGGGGACCGTGTGGCCGTTGGCCCTCGGGTTACGTTTGTTACATCCTCGGACCCGAACCAGTCTAGGATTTCTCCAACATATGTGAAGGGAAAGACGCGTGGATTGGGACGGGCGCGATTATCCTGCCCAACGTGACAATAGGGGAGCAGGCCATTGTTGGGGCAGGTGCTGTCGTCACGAAAGACGTGCCCTTCAGAGCCGTCGTCGCCGGTGTTCCCGCGAGGATCCTACGTTTTCTCGATGACGGCGACAAACCACTGGGGTTAGCGAGGACATGATTCAGAATCAGAGCCCAACTTTGCAGGTTGGATACATCGTGTCCATGGCTGATGGGCTACAGAGTTTCGTTTATCGAGAAGTGCGGGAACTACTTGCCCAGGGTGTCGTCGTCCACCTCTTTCCGACCAAAGTTGGCCCTGGGCCGTACAACCCCGATGCCGGTTGGCCCGTTCATAGGCCCTCGTTGCCAACCCTGCTCCTAATGCATTTTCAATCGCTTATGACGAATTCGTATCGGTATCTCGACGTGTTGCGGGAAGCCTTTCTGGTTGGCGGGCTGATGGACTTTGCCCTTGCGGTTTTTGTCGCGAGGACTGCCCAACGAGAGAAACTGCGTCTGATTCATTGCCACTTTGGCGATCACAAATTCTTTGTCGGCTACTTCTGTAGTCGGCTCTGTGATGATCCAGTAAGTGTTACGATTCATGCTTATGAGTTGTATAACAACCCCAATCCTCGTTTATTCCGAAGGGCCCTAAAATTTGTAAAGGGAATCGTTGCAGTCGCCGAGTACAACAGAGAAGTGCTCTGTGGAGTGTATGAAGTTGAACCAGCCAAAGTCCACGTCGTCCCCCTTTTTGCCGACCTCCCGTCCCTGACCCGGGCAAAGACCGAAGACAGTAGCCGAATCATCGTCCTCACGGTTGCACGTTTTGTTGAGAAAAAGGGGCATCGTACTCTGTTTGAGGCCCTAGGTAAGCTCCCCGAGAATTACGAGGTATGGTTGGTTGGGGCCGGCCCGCTCAATGTCGCTGGCCTTGCCAAAGCGATCGGAGTTGGTGACCGTGTCCGCATACTCGGTCGCCTAAATGATTTTGATCTTCAAGAGTCCTATCGCACTGCCACAATCTTTTGCTTGCCATCGGAGAAAAGTCGTTCCGGGGATCGAGAAGGTCTCCCAGTTGCCCTCATGGAAGCGATGTCCTATGGTCTTCCCGTCGTTGCAACGCGACATGCCGGGATCCCAGAGCTTGTGCCCGAAATCTTGGTCGACGAAGGTGACTCTGAAGGGATAGCTCAAGGGATTGCTAGACTTGGGCTGGATCGAGACTTCCGTGAGGAGCTAGGGCGTCGCAACCGCGAATTGGTGCGGACGCGTTTCTCTCGGGAGAACGTGGTTCGGCTAAAAATCCTCTTTATGGAGTGGGCCCGATGATCCTCCCGAAGAAAGTCGTATACTGTTTGCTCCTAGTTTTGGCCGGCGGCAACATACTATTCCGCTATCCACTTGACGTTGGTCATGAACTTGGAGCGGATACGACCTTCGTTCACACCCTCACGACAGGTCTCGTGCAGGACGGTCATGCTGCCTGGATCCTACATCCACTCTCCTACTTCGGACTGTACGCCCTTTCTTATCCAAGCGCCATGCCGTTCACATTTGCCTCGATGTCGCTTCTGGGCATTGCGTCGGAAGCGTCGATGCTTCTTTTCGGCTGGATTATCGCGGTGGTGGGTGGGTTCGGCGCGTACCTTGCTGCTCGGAGTGTTCGGAGGGACGACGTGTTTGCTCTGTTAGTGGCCACACTTTTTTCGCTCACTCCCTACTACTTAAAAGACACTTTCTGGGTGGGCTCCTCACGAGGTTTTGTGGTTGGTCTTGTGCCGATCATGGTGCTTCTCCTTTCAGGACATTTGCGTACCCGAAGATTTCTCTGGTTCGTACTGGCGATAGTGCTAATCGTGTTGCTCACGAGTATTCATAGAATGGGCATTCTGGCATTTTTCATTCTTGTTGCGTACTTGTTTGCGATCCCGTTCCACAAAGTGACACAGAAGTTAAGGTTCGCTCTCGCCCGCTACGAGCGACCGTCTCGGTATGCACTTTTCCTTTCGGGCGTGATGGGATTCGTCTCGGTGTTCTACGTCCAATTCGCGTACCCTGGAATCGGAGGCGCGAACGTGGTAGAGCAATATGGGAAAGGCGTCTTCTCAGGATCCTCATTCCCCGTTGTGCTAGCCAACATGGGTTTCAGCCTGGCTGGAAAGGTTGGGCCTCTAATTCCATTCGCGGGCGTGGGACTGGTAGCACAAACTTGGCGCAGGCCGAAAGAGGTTGCCGACAAGTTCTTGTTGACCGCTGTGGTGCTGTTCCTCCCGCTACTGCCGCTCAGGGACTACATCGCGGAATTTCTCTTCCTGTTCTTCGTCATACTCCTTGTTGTTGGCCTTCTTTGGATTCGTGAAGTCCGACCGAACCGGAGGAAACTCCTGTCAGCAGGAATCGCAATTTTGGTCCTGGGTTCGCTGGCGACCTCTTGGGTCATGAAAGACTACTGGCGTCAACGATATCCCACGGACGCTGCGGTCCCTTCCCTGGCATATCAGACCGGAACGTACCTGAAATTCATGACATCGGGCACAATTCTCTCGAATGATGGTCTTATGGGCGGTCAACTCGCAGCCTCCTCTGGTCGAGCAGTGTTGCCCCTCGGAGGAGCCTCCCTTCACTGGACAAGTCCCCAACAGCTCTTGTGGGGTTTCGTTGATCCCAAGCAGCTAGAGATTCGGCCGCTGGACCTGGCTACGATTTCCTTCAATACCGATTCGATTT
The DNA here is from genome assembly GCA_005878635.1 of Methanobacteriota archaeon. Taxonomy (GTDB): domain Archaea; phylum Thermoplasmatota; class Thermoplasmata; order RBG-16-68-12; family RBG-16-68-12; genus RBG-16-68-12. Next base: position 4,884 of record VBLS01000189.1, read on the forward strand.
TCGTCCCCGTAAACATCCCCACCGCCGAATTTGACTGGGAAGAAATCCTGGGTTACACTGCCCCTTCACTCGCGGCACGAGATCTCCAGACCTACGGGGTCCACTTTGTCGTCGTCGATATGCGAATCCCACTCGAATTTCAGTCGTATGGTTATGATCGCCCAAGCGGATTTCTCGTGCTCGTGCACAACACAGACTACGAAGTGTATGACTCGGGAAAACTGTCGATTTGGTACGTGGGGTAGAGTGTGGACCAGCGCAAGGTCGCGATGATTTCTCCCTATGGGCCGGCATGGATTGGGGGCATCTCCTCGTTTGCAATGTCTCTCTCGGACAATTTGCGGAGGTTAGGGGTCGATTGCGAGCTTTTGGTGAATATCGGCGGAATCCCTGGCCGGACGACGATGCTGCGCGGCCCCAAACCCCTTTTCGTGATTCGCGCCGCGATTTGGCTACTTCGTTACCGGCCACGTGTACTACATGCTCACGCTCACTGGCACACCCTCTTGCCTGCCGTGTTGTACAAGACCTTTCACAGACGAGTCAAAGTTGTGTTCACCATACATACACCTCAAGCTCGCGAGCCCCTGCTCTCTTCGTGGTTCATCTCAAAGCTCATGGCAAAATGTGACGTGGTTACGGCCGTCAGCGACGAGATTGCCCGCGATCTTCGTAGCAAAGTTCCGGCAAACGTCACCGTAAAGAAGATCAGCCCCGGAGCTACCGTGCGAGTCGGAGCATACCTAGAGTCTCGTCGTTTCCTGGCGATTCCAGAAGGTTGCTTCGTAGCAACCTTCATTGGACCTCTTCACTGGCCCGCCAAGGTCGCCGGGGTGAAACTCTTGATTCACTCATTCGAGGGCTTCTCGAATCACGTGCCCGAGAGTAGGCTGCTTGTTGTAGGTGGGGGACCCTATCTCCGGGAGCTGCGCACTTTGGTAGCCGCAGCGCGAGCAGATGCTCGAATCGTCCTGGTCGGGGAGACGATGGACCCGGCACCTTATCTGCACGCATGCGACGTATACGCCCACATAAGCTTCATGGAGGGACTGCCTCTTTCGATGTTGGAGGCAATGTTGGCGAGAAAAGCTGTTATCGCTTCCAGGGTTGGCGCCATTCCCGAAGTCTTGGAAGATGGGAAGTCAGGCATATTGGTTCGCAACAACGAGACCGAAATAGTCGCTGCCTTGTCTCGCCTACATGCGGATCACCACTTGCGCGACTCGCTGGGCCAAGTTGGGTATGAGACCGTAGCCCACCACTATACCTGGGATTTGGTCGCACAAGAATTTTGCTCAATCTATGATGGAGCGTAACCCGTGCCGATTATCTGGGTCTCGGTTGACGTCGAGCCCGATATCTCTGAATACTTCGCCAAATCGCATAGAGGTCTGCTAGAAGCCCTTCCTCAGCTTTTGAATTTGTTTCACGAACTCAAGATCCCGGTCGACTTTTTCGTGCTAGGTCAGGTCGCCCGTGATAATCCATTAAGAACATCGTCTCACACGGACACGAGGTCGGCAGTCACGGATACACCCATCGGCTGCTGTGCTCCAGACCGCTCCAATTTCAGCGAAACACAATTCGACGCGCGATTCGGTTTGTCTCTGACCTTACCGAGCGGCCCGTGAGAATGTTTCGCGCTCCTAACTTCGGGGCAGATGGTAATACGATTCGCGTTCTGGAAGAACTGGGCATTCCGTTCGATTCATCGGTACTGCCAGGTAGGAGCTTGAGGAAACGGCGTCTCCTCCGCGCCTATGACCATCGCGGCGCTCCACGTGAGCCGTATTCTCCTTCCACACGCGATATCGATATTCGGGGGTCCAGTTCTGTGATAGAGCTTCCTTTGACCGAGAATCCATTCCAACTCGGAACCCCTCTCGGTCTCGGATACCTGAATTCCCATTCAGTCGAGGATACACTAAGAGCGGTGGGCAGGTCGGTCAGCAAATATGTGTCGTTCCTAATACACCCGTGGGAGGCGGTGGACCTCGTCGGTAGTCGGCGAGACCTGCCCAGTTGGCTCTCTAGGGCCTGTGGCAGCGATCTCGAACCGCTCCGCATGTTCTTAAGGCGAGTGGGAGAGACCAACGTCTTTTCTACCGCGAATTCAATCGGCGCTTCGATTCGGAAAGGTCCATAGGTCTTTCATGTTTTAGTTCGTCTGGCACCTCATGTGGCGCGCCGAGGATATCAGGGACAACGCCTCAATTCATCCCCGAAGCGACTTGATCAAGTCGGAGTAAAGTGAGAGGTATGCCCGAGTTGTCGCCGAAAGATCAAAACGGGCCGTTGCAACCCGTGCCGCTTCTTTACCGATCTCCTCTCTGCGCGCAGCCAACGAGGCCGCCACGATTGCCTTTCCGAGAGCGATTCCGTCGCCAACGGGGACAAGCCAGCCAGTCTTCCCCTCGGAGATCGCTTCGGGAATGTCCCCGACCGGCGTCGCGATGATGGGCAAGCCAGCCGCCATTGCTTCGAGCACGCTCATCGGCATTCCCTCCCGAAACGAAGGGAGGAGAAACACGTCGGCGGCTCCGTAGAATCTCCACGGCTCATCCAACTCTCCCATGTAGGTGTATCGTCCCTGCGACTGCCTGAGGCGGGAGCTCACTAAAGCTCGAATTTTTTCTTCTACAGGACCAAATAGAAGTAGCCGTAGACGTACCTCTCCAGAGATTAGGATGCGCTCCGCGGCCTCAAAGAGGACCAAACAACCTTTGTCTTGCGTTATCCTTCCAGCGAAGACCGCGACAAACTCGTCTCCAATGCCTAGGCTTCTCCGGACCTCGTCTCGCGGAAGCATCGCCGAACGAATAGATGCAACTCTTACCCCGTTCGAGATGACCGTACCAGTTCCAAGTTGCTTTCTGAGCGAGTCTGCGACGCAAACCATCGTATTGCAGATTTTGACCGAGAGTAGTTCCACTAGTCTGAGGAAAGCACCACGCAGCCCTGGAGATCTAGGCGGTAGTCCGTGCACGGTGATGAGGGTGGCTTTGCCTAGCACGCGGCCGAGAAAACATGCTACGAATGACTGCAGGTAGAGCTGTTGGCAATGAATGATGTCAATCGATCGCCGTCGCCGCCAAACGCTGGTGAAGGTGTTGACGCATACTAACGCGCTTTTCAAGACCGAAGGTACGGTCCGGGCCGTGAAATCCGGTAAGCTTGTCTCAACGGACTGGGTCTCAAGTTCTTTCCGTAGGTTCGTGACGAAAGTCCACACTCCCGATCCGCGAAATGCGTAAGGGGTGAGAAACAGAACCCGAGGTTGCGCCTTGCCCAGGTGGCCAACTGAGTCCGATCTCATCATTTCGGACCAGGCTTCGCGAGCACAAGATGAATGAGGTCGCGACCCTCTCGGATGGCGGAGCCCCTGGTTAGG
>VBLS01000145.1 GCA_005878635.1 Methanobacteriota archaeon
GTTCTTCGGTGGCGAGGCGATCCGCCTCTGAGTTTGGGCGGTTCCCCATGACCTTCCACACGTGCGCGTCGGTCAGTGGCCCGGGACGTTTCATGCGTTCACCGCCGCGGGCCGGACGGCCTCGATCCGGACGAGGGCGTTGTAGTCGGGCATCTCGCAGGTCGGGTCGAGGACGCCGCGGCGAATCAGGACGTTTCCCTCCGGCCAATAGATCTGCACGTTCCTCGGTCGAATGGGGGCGAAGCGAACGGTCCCCTGGTACGATCCGAGATCGTTGGAGATCTCGATCGGGTCCCCTTCCTGCAGGTGCAAGGCGGCCGCGTCTTCTTCGCTCAATAGGATATCGCGACGGACGGCCCCGAGTAGCGGATCGATCTCGCCCTGGATCATCGAATTGAACTGTTTTCCCCGCCGAGTGCTGAGGAGGAATTGCCCCTCCGGGATGTCGAGGTCCGGAGGTCGGACGACTGAGAAACGGGCCTTCCCATCCGGGGTCGGGAAAGTGCCGCCCTCGCAGAGGCGGGGCCCGCCATATTGGAAGACGTCTCCTTTCTCTCGAAGATTCTGGATGCCCTCGTAGGTCGGTATCGCCGCGGCAATCTCCTTCCGAATCGCTGCCGCATCATCGAAGTGGATGAACTTCGCCGTGTCCGGCCGAACCCGCTCCGCGAGTTGCATGAAGATCTCCCATTCCGCGCGGGCCTCGCCGATCCGCCGGCCGGGGATCTCCGGAGAAAAGTACACGCGCCTCTCGGTCGATGTCTCGGTTCCGCCGCCCCGTTGCTCGTACCGGGTCTGGGCGGGAAACAAGAGGACGGCGTACGCAGGATCGACGAGCATCGCGGAGGAGAGGACGATGTCCTGGTGGATCCGGAGCGGCACGCGGCCCAGGGCCTCGCGGACGTACTCCGGCTCCGGCAGTGTCTCGAGGAAATTGCCTCCCGCCATGTAGAGGACGTCGAGGCCCCCGGCATGGGCCGCGTCGATCATCCCGACGGCGGTCATGCCGTGTGCCGTCGGCGGGCGGAATCCCCAGAGGCGCTCGAACCGCGCCGCGTTCTCCTCGCCCACCGGGAACCCGAGGGCGTAGTCTTTCGGGGTCGCGCCCATCTCGGACCCGCCCTGGACCCCGCTGTGTCCGCGGATCGGCATGAGGCCGCACTTCGGGCGACCGACGATCCCGCCGGCGAGGCCGAGGTTCACGATCGCCCGGATGTTGTCGACGCCGAAGCGGTGGTGCGTGATCCCCATGCTCCACACGAAGACGGCCGTCTCGGCCCGGACATAGAGGTGGGCGAAGTCGAACATCGCCTGCCGTTGGAGGCCGCACTGCTGTTCCAGTTCCTCCCACGACTGTTTCTCGAGGTCGGCCCCGAGCGCCTCGAAGCCGGTCGTGTGATCCGCGACGAACGTGTCGTGGATCCAGCCCTTCTCGATCATGTGCTTCAGGACGCCGTTGATGAAAGCGATGTCCCCGCCCGTGTGGATCGGGAAGAAGGCATCCGCGAAGCGCGTCCCGAACAGAGCGCTGTCGGGTACCGACGGGACCCAGTACCGTTCCAGCCCGGGCTCCCGCATCGGGTTCACGACCGCGATCTTCGTGCCCTGCTTCTTCGCGTAGTACAGGTACTTCGTCGTCACCGGCTGATTGTTCGGCACGTCGGAGCCGAAGAACACGATGAGGTCGCTGCCAATCCAATCCGTGTAGGAGCAGGTCGAGGCGGCGACCCCGATAGTCTCCTTGAGACCGGTCGTGCTCGGGGAGTGACAGGGCCGGCTCGAGTTGTCGATGTGGTTCGTGCCGAGGAACCGCGCCACCTTGCTCGCGACGTAATACGATTCGTTCGTCATGCCGCGGGAAGTCACGAAGAACGCGAGGCGGTCGGGCGTCGTCGCCCGGATCCGTCGGGCCGCGATCCCGAGGGCCTCGTCCCAGCTGATCCGGTGGAATCCGCGATCGCCCCGGCGGCGCAACATCGGGTACGGGAGGCGCCCGAGGGCCCGCAGGCCTTTCGACGAGACGGACCGGAGCGGTTCGACGTCCTCCAAAATCCGCGGGTCGAGGGGCCCCATCGTGTTGAGGGGCAGGAGGTTAAGGCGGACCGTGCAGAGGTGGATCCCCTTCATCGTGAAGTCCTTCATGCCGGTCGTGCCGAGCGCGCACCCGTCGCACACGCCGTCCCGGAGGATCCGCCAGGTGAACAGGGGGTTCCGCTTGTTCTCCCACGCGGTGCGCAGGACCTCCCAGTAGTTGTGGGGCTTGGTAAATCCCAGGCCGAAGGGGATCGGGCTCACGTGCTCGGTGGGCATCGGTCACCGCCTCGGCGCCACATTTCTCCGGAAGCCGAGACGGCTTATCTTTCCTTCCCCGCCCTTTTCAACTCGGTGCGTATTCCCGGATTCGTGAGGTCGGCGTTGATCCTGGCGGGCGGTCGGTCGCGACGATTCGGTGGGCCGAAGGCGCTCGTCGAGATCGAAGGTCGGCCGAACATCCTCCGCGTCGCCGACGCAGTGGCGCCCTTGGTCGCCGAGACGATCGTCTCGATCGAGGGAACGAAGTCGGAATCGGGACTCCGCTCTCTCCTCCCGAACGCGGCCTTCGTTCATGACGCGCGACCGAATCGAGGTCCGATCGAAGGGCTCCAACAAGGCTTCCGGGTCGCCCGCGGCGAAATCGTCCTGGTGGCGCCCTGCGACGCTCCGTTCCTCCGGACCGAGCTTTATTCGCTCCTGCTCGAGAACCTCGGAGACCACGAGGTCATCGCTCCGAAATTCGACGTGGTCGATCCGGTCCGCGCCGTGTACCGACCGAAGGCGGCTTTGAAAGTCCTCAATGGCCCCGCGCCCGTCCGGTCGCCTTCGGCGCTCATCGACCGACTCGACGGTGTTTTCCTCTCGCCGGACGAGCTACGAACGGCGGACCCAGACCTCTCTTCATTCTTGGACGTCAATACTCGCGAGGACCTCGAAGCGGCCGAAAAGAACATGAGAATCGCGACCAAGTCAAGCGGCAAGTCCTGAAGATGCGTTCGCGTCTTCGGACGCCTGAGGAGTCGGTCACGTCAGCTTGACGTTCCGCGTGATCGGAGCGACGGTCTCGACATACCCCTTTGGCTCCGTGTTCACGAGGATGTCCTTCAGGAGTTTCGTCCGATCCTTCTCCGGGACGCCGTCCAGGAATTTCCGCTTCTTGCCGGTTTTCTCCCACTCTCGGAACTCTTCCTGCTTCGAGACGTACAAGGACTTGACCGTGTTCTGCACGAACTGCGTCCCACCCACGCCGACCCTGTCCGCGTCGTAGTCCCGCTGCACGAACTCGATGAAGAACCATTCGTCGTCGAAGAGCTCGCGGGTGAAGGACTGCAGGAGCGGACCGAACGAGTCCTTGTCTTTGTAGATCGGCGTCAGGAATGCCGCGCCCTTGGACTCTAGATACGACTTGAGCTTCTCGATGTCCGTCGTCCGCAGGGCGAGGTGCTGCATGTACGTCTGGGCGTTCTTCTGCGGTTTTCCCGCGAAGCCGTAGGCGAAGGGCGCCTGGGCGTGGGACACCTCTTCGGGGGCGCTGAGGCCGAGGACGACCGCGAGCCGCTCTCCCGTCAGGGGACTCAGGCACGCGAAGGTCGCCATCGCGGTCTTCGCTTCGCCGACCCGCTCGGTCTCGTAGACGGACGAGTATCCGCTGTTCAGGAGGAAGTCGCGGAGCGCTCGGTAGGTGTCCAGGTCCCGGCAGAGGACCGTCTTGTGGTCCACCTT
>VBLS01000146.1 GCA_005878635.1 Methanobacteriota archaeon
GAAGGTGAAGATGGAGTCCCTCCGGGACGCGTTCGTCGCGATCTTCTTCCTCAGCTTCGGGATGCTCATCGATCTCTCGGCTTTGCCATCCGTCCTGCCGATGCTCGTCATCGCGGTGCCGCTGATCCTGTTGAACGACCTATTCTTGACCGCCTCGCTCGCCTATTTCATCGGTTTCTCCGGACGGGCCGCCACCGCCATCGGGACGAGCATGATCGCCCGGAACGAGGAAGCGATCCTCTATGCGACGGTCGGAGCGCGCGCCATTGAGGCGAATCCCCAGTTGTCGAACGATTACGCCGCGAAGTACCTCACGCCCTTCGCGGGCATCCTATGCATCGTGATGAGCTCCCTCGCCCCGATCCTGATGAAGCGCTCGGATCGCATCGCGGCCTTCTTCTCCAAGCGGCTCCCGAAATCGATCACATTCGGGGCCGAACTCGTCAAGCGGACGTTGAAGACCGTCATCATGCCGAACTTCCTCCCGATCTACCGGAGGAAGCGGGTGTTCCAGGCCTCGCTCATCGCTTACGCGGCTTGGGTGATCGACCTGACGATCACGACGGGGCCCGCCCATTTCGCCATGTCGGTCCTCACTCCCGTCCTCGTCTTCGCGGTCTGGGCGTCCGCCCGCCATGCGTTCCAAGAGCCGGTCCGCCACACGAACTACGGCGTCGATGGAGGACCTCTGAGTCGATCCGCCATCGAGACGTTCGTCCTGCGGATTGTCGTCGGCGCCCTGGCCATCGTCAGCCTCGTTGCGATCCTGTGGCAGTACTACTGGCCGGTGACGCTGCCGATCCTGTACGCCTACTTCCTCGTCGTCGTGTTCAGCATGAAAGTCGTGTACCGGCGGTTAGGCCTCGGGGTCAGCCGGCGAATCGCACCGATTCGATTGGTCCGGAGGATGCCGTCCGCACGAAGTTGGCGGGCCGCCAGCGGCCGGCGTTGACTAGAGCATCGGATACATGAGGTCGAGCAGCCAGCTCTCTTTTTCGAGCGCCGTCTCCGGACCGTGCCCCGGGTACACGCGGGTGCGATCCGGCAGCTCGCGAATGCGTCGGAGGCTGAACACCATCTTCGCGGGGCTGCCGCCGAAGGTGTCCGTGCGGCCGTGCGAGCCCGCGTACAGCGTGTCCCCGGTGAACAGGGCGTCCTCGGAGGGGATGTGGAAGCATGCGCTTCCCTCCGTGTGGCCGGGCGTGTGCATCGTCCGGAAGACCAGGTCGCCGACGCGGATCTCCGACCCTTCCTTCAGGAGGAGGTCCGGCTTCACCGGCGGGGGCGGCGCAGGAAGGAACCATCGCGTCTCCCGCGCGTTCTTCTCCAACCGCGGGGCGTCGATCTCGAAGATCGCGATCTTTGCGCCCGTCGCCTTGCGGATCGAATCATCGTCGGCCGTGGGATCGGGATGGCCGTGGGTGTTGAGGATGAACAGGACCTTCGCCCCATGCTTCTCCGACAACCCGAGGAGCTCCTCCCCCGCGAGGGCCGGATCGACAATCGCAGCCTGATGGCTTTTCTCGTCCACGACGAGGTACGCGTTATTGTCCAACGGAGGGGCCACGACTCTTTCGATGAGCACGGACGGCTCGGCAAGGGCGTGACTTGCATAAATCTACCGGGGCCTCACGCATCCTTAAGACAATGCCGAGCATCGAGGACGTCGGATGACGGTCGGTGGCCTCAACTTCAGTTGCCCGACGTGCAACAACCCCTTGTTCTTCACGTTCAAGCTCGCCGACAAAGGCGACCAGACGACGCGCGAGGTCCACTGCCCCGGATGCCGCACGACATGGGTCGTCGGACTCGACATCCATCCGAAGTGACGAAGGCTTATCGTCTTCGATAGGTTGACCGGCCTCGTGCGGCTTCCCCTGTTCCCGCTGCACACGGTCTTATTTCCAGAAGCGACCTTGGCGCTACAGATTTTCGAGCCGCGATACCGCGAGATGATCGGCCGCTGCCTGGCCCACGACGAGCCGTTCGGCGTCGTGCTAATCCTCGAAGGCGAGGAAGTTGGCGGCCCCGCGGTCCCGCGCAAGGTCGGGACGGAGGCCGCGATCATCGCGTCGGAGCGATCCAAGGATGGACGGTATGACATCGTGGTGGAGGGGCGTCGGCGATTCCGAATTCTCGGCCTCGACCGATCCCGGCCTTACCTGCGAGCCGACGTGGAGTTCCTCGAAGATCCCCTCGGCCCGGATGCGGACTCCCTCGCGGAGGCCGTCGCTCGCCTCTTCGAAGGCGTCGTCCAAGCGATCGAGGCCCGCGGCCATGTTATCATTGACGAGAGATGGAACCAGTTGGACCCGCGATCCCTTTCGTACCGTGTGGCCGCGATCTTGCCGGCAGCGGACGACACCCGACAGGAGCTGCTTGAGATCCTCGATGTCGCCTCCCGGCTTCGTCGCGAGGCGGAACTCCTGACGTCGATCCACCGGATCGGCGTCGAGGCAGGCGCCGCCTGACCGGCAAAGGTAAGAATATCCGGGGGACTCGCCATGGCTGTTGGGGGCGGAATCAGGTCTGCAGCGTCCGCCTACGTTCGGGCCCGGAAACGAATTCCGACTTGGGCCATCAAGCCCTTGCGGCGGATCCGCACCCGTCTGCGGATCAAGCTCCTCCATTGCTTTTGCGCGGACTGGGTCAATCCCGCCTTCGCCACGTGCCCGCCGAAGTACACGGCCCAGTTCCTGTCTCCCGCGGTGATCCGGAACTTCGCGAAGGACCCGAACTGCGACATGACCGAGGATTTCCTCGTGGAGGCCCTTTCGAAGGGCGACGAGTGCTTCGGAATATTAGATGGGAGGACCCTCGCAGCCTATAGCTGGTATGCGTCGCAACCGACCCGGATCCGACCGCGGGACCTGATGATGCAGATTGACGGACGCTATGTCTACATGTACAAAGGGTTCACGAGCGATGCATATCGCGGGCAGCGGCTCCATGCGATCGGCAAGACGCTCGCCCTCCAAACGTACATGTCTCGCGGATTCCGCGGCATCATCTCGTACGTGGAGTTCGACAACGCCGAGTCGCTCAAGTCGACGAGGCGGATGGGGGCGCGGCTTGTCGGTTCGATCTTCATCCTGGGTGTCTTCGGACATTATCTCATATATCGGACCCGCGGATGCCGGAAATTCGGAGTCCGCATCACGCGGCCACGCCCCGGCTCCGACGCTCCGTCGACGGACACGCCCTCGCCCTTGAAATTCGAATAGTTCGCCGCGCGACTGCGAGGCGCGGGAATCGAACCCGCATTAGAAGCTTGGGAAGCTTCTGTCCTACCACTAGACTAGCCTCGCGCGCTCGCTGAGAGACAAACAGGGGTATTTTTCGATTCGCCTCGTCACAGGGCAGAGATCTGGAGCCACTCCCACAAAAGAGCTGCGAGAACCGGATACGTCCCTACGTTGGAGAGACCGAGGAGAAGGAGGAAGTTTCGAGGTGTGACGATGTCCTCGATTCGATTCGCAATGGCGGTGGTTACGGGAAGCACCAGGGTGCACAAGACGTACACGGCCAGCGCAGTGACAAGTGAGGCAACCTGAGATTCGGAAACAGTGGTGGCGAGCGGCAGCCTGCCCAGAACGAGGAGATCTGCCACAAGGGCAAAGATTGCAAGGGCAACCGGTGCCGTAGCCAAGGAATTGACCCGGGAGAAGGTCGCCCCGATGAGCTGCGGGAGCCTCGAACTCAGGATCCAGGCCCGGACGACAATCACGACCGTGCCGGCCCAACCGTACACGACGGTAGTCCAGGAAACAAGGCTCAGGTCCCGCGCGGACAATACACCGCGGCCCTCAAGGCTCGCGACCTGGAACCACACCACAAGACCGAATACGGGAATCGTAACGGACGGCACGAGATAGACCGCCACACGACCTCGAGCACTCGAGGGAACGAGCTGTGGATCGCGGGACTTCAGGTCGGACAAGCGCCGGAAAGCATCGAGCCCGCTCAGGGCGAGTGCTCCGAATGGAGTGATGAGGAGAAGGAGGGTCGACTCCAGTGCTGGCACGAGAAGGAATCGATGTCTTCGCGAAAAGATTTACTTCACGGTCTCGAGCTGC
>VBLS01000147.1 GCA_005878635.1 Methanobacteriota archaeon
CGGTCCTCGTCAAGCTGAACGAGTTGCTCGCGCGCGTCCCGGTCGGAGACGTCGTCCACCTGGTAACGGACGATGGGACGGCTCCGATCGAGATGGTGCGGTGGTCGGACGAAACGGGCCAGCCGGTCATTGACGAACGAAGGGAGGGGAACCTGTTCCACTTCCTCGTGCGCAAGGTTTCCTGAGGCCGAAACCGCGATTCGGCGGGTGAATCTCGCCGCAAGAAGCGCGACGACGCTCGCGGTAAGTCCCCGACTAAGGATTCATCGGTCCCGGAAAGAGCACGGCCCGACCGACGATCTTTCCAGCCCGGAGATCGCCGAGCACCTCGGCGGCGTCCTCGAGCGGAGCCCTGCGCGTGACGACGGGACCGAGGCGTCCCGCCTCCGCGAGGGCGATCACCCGGGCGAGATCGGCCATCGTTGAGGAGTACGAACCGAGGTAGGCCTTTCCGCCTCTGACGAGGTCTTCCGCGGTCACCGACACAGATTCCGTGCCCGGAGCCACGGCGACGAATCGTCCTCCGAACCCGAGGAGCGCCCCAAGTCGAAGGTCGCGCGCGTCCCGACGAGGTCGATGACGAGATCCACGCCTTCGTTCGCGGCCAGATCCTTTGCCGCGCTTTCGGCCTCTTGCGGTGGCGCGGCGGATTGCGCCCCCGAGTCGAGGGCCGCCTTCCGCGCCTCCTCTCGAGGATCGACCGCGAGCACGCGGGCCCCTTGGACCCGCGCGATCTGGATCGCGGAGAGTCCGACGCCTCCGGCTCCGATGACCACGACCAGGTCGTCCTCGTCCGCGTGGCCAAGGGCCACGACCGAGCGATAGGCGGTCGCGCCGCTGCAGCCGAGGGGCGCCCCCATGGCCGGATCCAGGTTCGGCGGAAGGGGAAGCACCGTGTTCTGTTTCGCGACGACGAATTCCGCGTATCCCCCCGGCGCGTCGAATCCGAGGGAGTGACCTTTCTCGCACAGATTCGTCCGCATGCGGCGGCACTGACGGCACTGCCCGCACGGCTGCTCGAAATGCACCACAACACGATCCCCCACGTTCGTCGCATACACGTCCGCGCCGATTTTCGAAACTCGTCCCGCAATCTCGTGACCCGGGACGAGGGGCTTTCGTTCGGAGGCCTTTACCTGGTCGAGGAGGTGCAGGTCCGTTCGGCAGACGCCGGCGGCGTGGACCTGAACGAGGACTTCCTCGGGGCCCGGGCGAGGATCGGGGATTTGAACGATCTTGACGACGCCGCCAGTCTCGAACCGGACCGCTCGCATGACTGTCCCCCACTGGTACAGGGAGGCAACGATTTGGTCCTTTGCGGCACGGGCGTGGGACGGACTTGAAAGCGCCGGGTGATACCGACCGAAATGTAGATGGTATGGGCCGTGCTGGCGCCCGGCGGGGGCGGCGACGACAGGGACTCTGGACATGCTAGCGTTGGTCTTGACAATGCCCACCAGGAGCATCGATGATGCAAGCGGATGAGTCGAAGCTTGGACGAAAGGTGCGCCAACCTTGGACCTTCAACCGCCTTCTGCTGACCATTGCGCTATTCGAACTCATCTTGTCTCTCCTGGTAGCCGGGGGTTTCTCGCCCGCGATCTTCCTCTTTGTGGGTCCGTTTCTCCTCCCAGGGATCGTGTTCACGGCCCTGCTGATCTGGCGGCCGAACCAGTGGTTCTACCTGGCGGCCGGGATTTCGATTAGCTATCTCTTCTTCCTTTTCCTACCTTTCATTCTTGGGGGCTTGTCGAACCCCGCGAGCCCCTACGAATTTGCAGGGTACACCATCGGCCTGGTCTCCCTTTTCTGGGCTCTCCCTATTGGCGTGATTGGGTTCTTGCGGGCGAGGAAAGGAGTACCGATGGCCGATGTCCGTTCCGGTTGGCGGACACCCCAGGGCATCTACGCGCTCGCCGTCGCTTTCATTGCCGTGGGGGCCATCATCACGAGTGCCCTCGCATACGAGCACGCCTCCGCCACAACGGGCGGCGGTGTCGACTTCCAGCCGAGCGCGACGGTGACCGTGACAACGGAAACCTTCCTGTTCAAACCCTCCACAGTCACCGTCCCGGTTCGCACTGTCACCGCGATCGTCGTCACGAACAAGGACGCGGCCATCCATACGTTCACGTACGAGGTCAATGGTCAGACGTACAGCCACGAACTCCTCCCCGGGACAACGACGAAGTTTGTCGTCTTCTTCGACGCCACCGGCTCGATCCCGTTCTGGTGCATCCCCCATCGTCCGATGGGCATGACTGGGACGCTGACGGTCGCCTAAGCGGGCCGCGGTCCGAGAAGAGGCTTGGGGAGGTCCACCGAGGGCGGATGGATAATCCGGTGAACCATCCTCGAGGCGCACGAATGACAGCGCGTTCGATGGTCGGGTTTACTGGAGCTTCGAGACGACCTTCGTGGCTTCCGCGAGGCTCCAAGCTTTCAGCGTCTTCGTGCGGATGTTCCCGAGCTTTCCGAGCTCGAGGAGCACCTGCATTGCGATGTCGTCGTTCGGCGCCTCCGTCACGCTGACGAGGTCATATTCGCCCATCGTGTAGAAGATCTGCATCTTCGCCCCGAGCTTGCTCGCAAGAGCCGTCGCGGCGTCCGCCCGCTTCGGCGATTCTTTTACGTTCTTGATCCCCTGGTCCGTCCAATTCAATAGGCTGATGTAGTGTGGCATGACCTCATCCTCGCCCGCGAAGTATGTCGCCATATGTACTTAATGCGTCCCTTCGGAGCCCTGTTTCCTCCGCCCACACGGTCGGCAATAGAATCGAGTCGCTTGCGTCGTGCCACACGGGTTCCGGCGATATGTATCGGTACCTACGGGTCCCTTAAGAACGGCCACCCCGTCTCGGAATTTGAGGAACGAAGATGGAGCGGATTCACGCTGCGCGGATGGCCTATGTGTTGTTCGCATGGGGGATAGTTGTGGCGCTCCTGGCGCAGGTCTCCCTCATCGGCCTCTGGCTATTTTCGGGTCAACCGACCCTGGCGATTCACAAGGAATTCGGGCACCTGATCTTTCTGATGGTCTTCGCCCTCCTGATCCTCGCTTTCGTGGGTCGTCTTCCTTCGCCCATGCAACTTGCGACCGCCGTGTTGTCCGTCATCACTGCGTTTCAGACCGAGGTCTTTGCGCTGCTACCGGGCTCACCGCTGCGCGCCTTCCACACGGTCCTCCCGCTCGTGATCTTCTTCCTCGCGGCGTTCCTTGCTCTGAGCGCGACCTCCCTCGTGCGGGTCCGTGTCGAGCAGGCAACCTTCCCCTTGACGGCCGGAGAATCCCGAGCGAACTGAGTGCGTTCGATACGCGAGGCGCGAGGGCTTATGCCCTCTCTTGGTACAACTCGAGCCAGATGCCGTTGGGATCCTTCACGAAGCCGACGACGTACTTCGGGCGTACCTCGACGGGCCTGGCCATCGTCGCCCCGGCTTTGATTAGTCGCTCGACCTCCCTCCGGACGTCCTGACACTCAAACGCGAGATGGTCGAGTTCGCTGCCCTCTCGGTACTTCGAGTTCGTGTACCAGTTCAGTTCGAGGACATGGGGCGAGTCTTTGTCCTTGAATGCCGCGACCTCGCCGGCGCCGGTGCCTTCCACCTTGTGCCGACCGAGATATTCCATGCCAATCACGTCGCGGTAGAAGGCAATCGACCGATCGAGGTCCTTGACTTCGATCCCGGTGTACGTGAACTTCATACGAACCCGGTGCGGTATGCGACCACTCCAGGTTCAATCTTTCTGGATGACCTCGCAGGTGGGGGACGAGTCGGTCAAAGCTCGAGGCGTCTCGGTCGACGGGCCCGCCAGATCGTCTGATCCGAAGAGAAGTCGACCCCGGTGACTCGCGCGCCCCGCCCGGCGAGGTAGGCGGCCGATTGACCGCCCCGCAACAGACCTCGAGGACGTCCTCGTCTGACACGGAAGATCCGAGGACCTTGAGGTCTTTCTCGGGCGGCATCGACGGCCCCCAGAGCACGTCTCCTTCCAATTCCGTCCGATGGCTCGCCTGGGACTCGCGGCTGCTGGCGTTCCAGTTCTCGCGGTTCGCCCGCGTATGCCCGGACTCCGGGGCCACGAGACCGCGAAGGGGACCGATGCCTTAGCCTTGACCTCGGTCTTCGGGTGGACCGTCCACGGCCTCAGGCGAGCTTCGCGCTCATCGTAATCTGCGTATTCAGGAGCCTCGAGATCGGACAGTTCTTCTTCGCGCCTTCCGCGGCGGCCTGGAACTTGCCCGGGTCCGCGCCGGGGGCCTTCGCCGAAACGTCCAGATGGATCGACTTGACCGACCATCCCTTGTCCGTCTTGTCGAAGTCCAAGGTCGCTTTCGTCTCGATCACCTCGGGACGGTATCCCGCCTGGCCGAGTTCATTCGACAGGGCCATCGAGAAACAGGCCGCATGGGCCGCGGCCACGAGCTCCTCGGGGTTCGTCCCGGGCTCGTCCCCGAAGCGCATCGCGAAGTTGTACGCGACGCCTTTCACCGCGCCGCTCGCGGTGGATACTGTGCCCTTGCCGTCCTTCAGCCCGCCCCGCCATTGCGCACTCGCCCGTCGCTGCATCGAAATCCCGGCCGAAGGAATCGGACGGGCCCCTTAACGTTTCCTCAATCGTCCTGTGCTAGGGGAATGCTCCGGAGAGTGGGACCTAGGGAATCACGAGATGCGAATCCCCAAATTCGTGCCAGAGGTATCCCGCGGAAATCGCCTCCGCGTAGGCCTCTCGGACGCCCTGCATACCGAGGAACGCCGCGAGCAGCGCCAGGTGACTGGTGACCGGATCATGGAACCCGGTCAGGAGTCCGTCGGTCGCATGGATGCCCCTATCGGGATTCACGAAGAGCCGCGTGAAGCCGGTTCGGGGACGGAGGCCTTCCGGGGTCCACGCGGATTCCAGGGCCCGGACGACCGTCGTGCCGACGGCGATGACCCGAGCGCCGTTCGTGTGGGTCCGATTCACGGCGTCCGCGGTCTCCGGGGACACGG
>VBLS01000148.1 GCA_005878635.1 Methanobacteriota archaeon
TGGAGATTAGGGGCGAAGTGTTTAACTTGGCACCTGGAGTAAACGACGTACCGCAGTACCTGGCGATCTTCCTCGCGGCCAGGGGACTCGCTACGGTCGTGCCAGAGGCCTAGTCGCCAATGTCGCGGTACGCAGATAGAATCCAGGGAACGGACCGTCTCTTGCGCATCCGCCGGATCCGCAAAGCGGTCTTCGCGGGCATCATCGCCCTCACGCTCGTCCTCATCTTCGCGAGGCTGGACGCCGAGGGGGCGGGGATCAAGCCGCTCTTCCTCCCGGTCAATGGCATCATCGAAATCTGTCTGATCATGGGTTTCGTCTCCGCGATCATCGGGTTGTTCCTTCGACATCTCGAGATCAAGAACGCGCCGAGGGACGGTCAGCGGTACCTGATGGCGAAGTCCTCCATGGCCCGGGCGATCCGCACGGCGGGATTCGCGATCGGCCTCGCGGTCGTGTTGCTCCTCGCCGTCACTCCCTCCCTCGCGGCCACCCTTTTCTCCGACGCGCCGCAGGTCGTGCAAATCGATCCGCGGAACCGGGAAGTCGTGACGTTCACGAGCCCCGACCCGCTCGGTGTCTCCTTCGTCACGCACGCCACCGTGGCCGTGACGAGCGGACATGCACTCGTCACGCTCACCCGAAACGGCGTGAACGTCTCGACGGTCGACCTGAACGCGACCCAACGGGACACGCTCGACGTCGAACCGAGGATGTGGGCGACGTCGGCGACGTGGTCCTTGATCTTCCAGAATCAGGTCAGCAACGATACCTACCTCACCTTCGTCCTCGAGAAGGGCGTCGTCCCGACGCTCTTTTCAACCGTTCCATTCCTGCTTTTCCTGTACGGCGCGACGGAGACGTCGTGGTGGATCGTCCTCCGTCCGGTCCGCGATCGGACAAAATCCGCGAGCCTCTCCGTGGCCGCGAACTTGGACGAAGACGAGCGCGTCTACGACGGGACCCTGCAAGTGTCGAATCCGGGGCCCGAGCCCGACCTTGAGCCGCAGCGAGAGATACCCCCGGCCACTGTGGTCGCTTCGAATTCAAGACCTAGGAATCCGGTGTCCGCCGCTCCCTTTTCCATTCCCTCTGCTCCGGTCTCGCCCCGACCAGCCGCGACCGCGCCCGCGGAACCGGCTTCGCCCCCTCCGCGGCCCGTGGCCCGGCAGCCCGAGACGCCCGCGAGCCTTGCGAAGAAGGCCGAGGGTCTCGCCGCCGCAGGGAACTACCAGGACGCCCTGGAGGCCTACGAGTCGGCGCTGGACATCGACCGGAACTATCTCCCCGCGCTCCTCGGGCGGGGCTCGTGCCTCACGCGTCTCAATCGGAAGCCGGAGGCCCTCGAAGTGTACAAGGGGATCCTGCGGAATGACGCGAGGAATTTTGCAGCCCACCGGATGATCGTGCGGATCTACGCCGACGAACGCCGCTGGCGGGAGTGCCTCGAGGCCGTCGGGGAACTCTTGCGGCTCCGGCCGAACGATCCTGCGGCCCTCGAGATGAAGGGCGACGCGCTGACGAACCTCGGCCGTCGACCGGAGGCCCTCGCCGCGTACGAGGGGGCGGCCGCCTTAGACCCGAAGAACGGGAACCTGCGGCAGAAGATCGAAGAGGTCCGCGTCGACGTGCCGGGCCTCCTGAGCCGTGCGCTGATCGCGAGCGCGAGCGGCAACTACACACAGGCCCTCTCCCTGTTCGACGACATCCTCGAGGTCGAGCCGAGCAACGTGAACGCGTTGATCGGCAAGGCCGTCGCCTACCGGCGGAGCGGGAAGCCGCAGGAGGCGGTGAACTGCCTCGACTTGGTCCTCGGCGTCCAGCCGAACAATGCCTCCGCCCTCCTGAACCGCGGCAACATCCTGTTCTCGGAAGGCGACCTCGAAGGCGCCTCGGAGGCGTTCGACCATCTCACGCAGCTCTACCCCAACGACGAGGAGGCGTGGGCCGCCCAGGGAGACGTGCTCGTCAAGATGGGGCGCGACGACGATGCCCTCCGCGCGTACGCGGAGGCGCTCAAGCACAGCCCCGGGGACGAAGGGATCCAACGGCACATCCTCGAACTCCAGGCGGCGAAGGTGGACGACTCGGGCATCTTCCAGGAGTTGTTCGGCATCAAGGGAATCGGCAAGGCGCGAGCGAAGGCCCTGATCGATGCCGGGTTCAAGACCGCAGAAGATTTCGCGAAGGCGACCGCGAAGGACCTGATGTCCGTCAAGGGGATCACGAGGAAGCTCGCCGACGATCTGCTCGAGCATTTCCGCGCCTCCCTGGCCGAGGCCCGCTGACCCGAGCAAGTTCTTAAGTAGCCCGGTCCCTTGACGCGCCGTTCCATGAAGGCGTTTCGAATCAGCGGCCGCTTCCGCATGGGGCGCGCCTGGGATGCCCTCCGCGCGTACGCGGAGGCGCTCAAGCACAGCCCCGGGGACGAAGGGATCCAACGGCACATCCTCGAACTCCAGGCGGCGAAGGTGGACGACTCGGGCATCTTCCAGGAGTTGTTCGGCATCAAGGGAATCGGCAAGGCGCGAGCGAAGGCCCTGATCGATGCCGGGTTCAAGACCGCAGAAGATTTCGCGAAGGCGACCGCGAAGGACCTGATGTCCGTCAAGGGGATCACGAGGAAGCTCGCCGACGATCTGCTCGAGCATTTCCGCGCCTCCCTGGCCGAGGCCCGCTGACCCGAGCAAGTTCTTAAGTAGCCCGGTCCCTTGACGCGCCGTTCCATGAAGGCGTTTCGAATCAGCGGCCGCTTCCGCATGGGGCGCGCCTGGCAGCCGTTCGCGAAGGAGCTCGCCGCGAAGGACGAGGCCGCGGCCCGCGAGAAACTCTTGTCGATCCTCGGCAGCCAGCACGGCGTGCCACGGAAGTACGTCACGATCGCGGCCGTCGAGGAGGTCCCGAAGGATCAGGTCGAGGATCACGCGGTCCGGTACGCCCTGGAGGCGGGCGCGTGAGCCTCGGCGAATCCGACCTTCGTCGCGGCATCGCCGTCCTCGACCAATACCGCGAGCAGATCGAGGCGCTCGCCCAGCAGCAGGACCTGGTCCGCATCTCGCTCGAGGAGCACCTGCGGGCGAAGGAGACCTTGACCCAATATCGGCACGCGGGCCGCGGCGCCGAGGTCCTCGTCCCGATCGGCGCGAACTCGTTCGTTGCGGCGGAGTCGAAGGTCGTCGACAAGGCGTTCGTCTCGATCGGCTCGGACCTGGTGATCTACGACGAAATCGAGAAGCAGGTCGAGCGGCTCGACGCGCGGATCAAGTCCATCACCGAGGCGGCGAACGCGATCGGCCAGCGCCTGGCGGAACTGCAACGGCGGGCGGAGGCCCAGGGAGCCGCGGTCCAGGATCTGTACGAGCGCCTCCAGTCCAGGCCCGCGCCGGGTGAGCGGAGCTAGGATGTTCAAGTCCCTCCGCGAGCGGCTCGCGGGCTGGAAGGACAAGGCGGAGGCCGAAGCGACCCCCGCGGCGATCGGAGACGCGGGCCGCAAGATCAAGGAGGACAAGCTCGAGGAGATCCTCTACGACCTCGAGATCGCCCTCCTGGAATCGGACGTGGCCTTTCCGGTCGCGAAAGAGATCGTGGACCGCCTGGCGGACGACCTGAAGGGCAAGCGGGTCTCCCGCGACGTCACCCTGGCGATGGGGGTCGAGGCGGCCCTCCGCGACGCGATCACCCACGCCCTGTCCGTCCCCCCGGTGGACTTCTTCCAACTGATCGAAAAAGGCCCGCGGCCGTTCGTCGTCATGTTCGTCGGGGTGAACGGGACCGGCAAGACGACCACGATCGCGAAGCTCGCGTACCATCTGCAGAAGAAAGGATTCACCTGCGTCGTCGCCGCGGCGGACACGTTCCGCGCGGGGGCGATCGAGCAGCTCGAGAAGCACGCGGAGGCGGTCGGCTTCAAGTTGATCAAGCACCAGGCCGGGGCCGATCCCGCGGCCGTCGCCTTCGACGCGGTCGAGCATGCCCGGGCCCGAGGCCGCGACGTCGTCCTCGTCGACACGGCCGGCCGGATGCAGACGAACCAGAACCTGATGGACCAGATGAAGAAGATCAAACGCGTGGCCCAGCCGAACCTCATCCTGTACATCGGCGACGCGCTCGCGGGGAACGACGCGATCGAGCAGGCGAAGCAGTTCCACGAAGCCGTCGGCATCGACGGGATCGTCCTGACGAAGATCGATGCGGACGCCAAAGGCGGCGCCGCCCTGTCGATGGCGAAGACGATCGGCAAGCCGGTCGTGTTCGTGAACCTCGGGCAGACCTACGAAGACA